>JBDTXY010000088.1:0-9355 GCA_040005945.1 Acidobacteriota bacterium | reverse complement strand
GACTCCGACAACGACCTGGCGGTCCTGCGCGTGCGCCACGCGACCGGCGCGCTGCCCGCCATCAAGCTGGGCTCCTCCGCCGACCTGATGATCGGCGAGACGATCGTCGCGATCGGAAATCCCTTCGGGCTCTCGAACACGGTCACGGCCGGCGTGGTCTCGGCCATCGGGCGCACGGTCAAGGCCGAGAACAACCAGACCTACACCGACTTCATCCAGACCGACGCCTCGATCAACCCGGGAAACTCCGGAGGTCCCCTCGTCAATCTGGACGGGGAAATGATCGGCGTCGCCACGGCCATCATCGGCGGCGCGCAAGGAATCGGTTTCGCAATCCCGGTCGATCGCACGCGGCGGATCGTGGACGACCTGCTCAAGTTTGGGGAGGTCCGGGCCGTCTGGGTCGGCCTGCGCGGCAAGACGCTTCTCTCGGGCGAAGAGAATCGCCCGCGCGGGTTCCGCGTGCGCACCGTCTATCCGCGCTCGCCGGCGGCGCGGGCGGGAGTGCGTGGGGGCGACCAGATCCTGTCCGTGGACGGCAGCCCGATCGATTCGCAGGAGGCCTTCGAAACCGTGCTCTCGACGCGGGGCCCCGGGCGGCCGCTGAAGCTCACGCTGCGCGGCAAGGACGGGGAGCGCTCCGTCACGCTGCAGGGAGAGACGCCCCCGTCGGGACTGGGCCTGCAGATTCTGCGCGACGAGCTGGGCATGGGCGTGCGCGTTTCGACGGACGGGCTGCGAATCTCCATCACTCAGCGCGACAGCCTCGCGTCGCAGGCCGGGTTGAAGTCGGGCGACACGCTGCTGGCGTTGAACGGCACCCGCGTCCACACGTCGGAAGAGGTGGACCACGTGCTCCAGCGCGACTTCAACAAGACCACGGTCTTGGTGGAAATCGCGCGAGGGCGCTTTTCCTATTCGGTGAGCCTGCCGCTGGATTAGCCGGCGGGCGAGGACGCCCGCCGCAGGCGCAGCTCCGACACCACGATCCCCCCCAGAACCAGGATGCCGCCCATCCAGCCGCGGGCGGCCAGCCGCTCGGCCAGGACCCAACGGGCGATCGCAGCCGTGAACACCGGCTCGAGCGTGAAGATGATCGCCGCGTGCGTGGCGGACATGTGGACTTGAGCCCAGGTCTGAAACGTGAACGTGGCGGCCGTGCCCACGACCGCGAGAAAAAGGACCTGGATCAGAAATGCCGGACTCGACGCCGCCAGACGCGCGATCGTCGCCGGTCCGCCCACCGCCCCGGCCCACCCCAGCGCCACCGCGGCGGTCACCGCGACGACGGCGATCTGAATCCACGCCAGCCAGACGCTGTCATGGCGGCCGGAGCGCTCCGCCAGCTCGACGATGTAGAAGGCAAAAACGACGCCGCACGCGAAGACGTAGAGGTCCCCGCGATTGACCGGACCGCCTCCGGCCGGAAACGTGAGGAACGCGAAACCGGTTCCTGCCAACAGGATCCCGAGGCCGTTCTCCAGCGTGGGCAAGCGGCGCGTGCGCAGGTATCCCGCCAGCGGCGTCAGGACTGCGGAGAGGCCCGTCAGAAACGCCGCCTTGGAGGCGGTGGTCTCGACCTGCCCGACCACCTGGAGACCCATCCCCAGAGCCAGCAGGAGGCCCAGGACCAATCCATCCACCAGCAGTCCCGGCGTCCGGCGCCGCCAGGGAAGCAGGGCGGCGAGGAGCACGGCCGCCACCGCGAATCGCCAGAACAGCAGCGCGATCGGATCCACGGCCGCGAGCAGGTGCTTGACGACGACGAAGTCGGCGCCCCAGAGGGCGGTCACGGCCACCAGAACCGCGTCCGCGCGCCAGCGCAGGGCGAGGGGCTCCCGCTCGATATCGGCTTGCGGTTTCAAGTCTTGGGGAACCTAGGCTAGCATCGGGCGCCTTGCAATCCCCGAATCCCCCTCGAGTGCGTTTTGCGCCTTCGCCGACGGGCTCGCTCCACGTCGGCGGCGCGAGGACCGCGCTCTATAACCTCCTGTTCGCCCGCCGGGAGAAGGGCGTGTTCCTCCTCCGCATCGAGGACACCGACGTCGAGCGCTCCCGCGAGGAGCTGACCGCGCAGATCCTCTCGGGGATGGACTGGCTGGGCTTGGATTACGACGAGGGGCCGTTCTACCAGTCCAAGCGCTACGACCTCTACCGCGAGGCGGCCGAGCGCCTCATCCGGGAAGGGAAGGCCTACCGGGCCTTCGAGACACCCGACGAGCTCGATGCGCAGCGCAAGGCGGCGGAGGCGTCGGGACGCGCCTACCGGTACTCGGGCGCGGGACGCGAGATCCCTCCGGAGGAGAGCGACCGCCGTGCTCGGGCGGGAGAGCGGCACGTGGTGCGCCTCAGGATGCCGGCCGAGCCGATCGTGGTCGAGGACCGGATCCGCGGCCGCGTGGAGTTTCCGGCCGAGGCCTTGGACGATTTCGTCCTCGTGCGCTCGGATGGGCATCCGCTCTACCACTTCTGCGTCTGCGTGGACGACACGGAAATGGGGATCACGCACGTCATTCGCGGCGACGATCACCTGGCCAACACTCCCAAGCACGTCGCGCTCTTTCGCGCGCTCGGGGCGCCCATCCCGGTTTTCGCGCACTTGGGAATGATCCTGGGAACCGACCGCAAGAAGCTTTCGAAGCGGCATGGCGCGGCGGCCGTGGAGGAATGGCGGGATGTCGGGATCCTCCCGGAGGCGCTCTTCAACTTCCTCGCGCTGCTGGGCTGGGCTCCCGGCGGCGACCGCGAGATCCTCTCTCGGGATGAGATGGAACGCGAGTTCTCGCTGGATCACGTCGGCGCCTCGCCCTCGGTCTTCGACCCGGAAAAGCTGCTGTGGATGAATCAGCAGTACCTGGCCAAGGTGGGTGTTCCGGTCATCCTCGACGCGCCGACCACGAGCGCGGCGGTGCGCTCGCTGCCCCCCGCGGTCCTGGCGCGCGCCATCGATCTGCATCGCCCCCGCGTGCGGACCCTGGTCGAAATGGGCCGTGCGCTGGAAAGCTACGCCGAGGACCCGACGGCCTACGAGCCCGAGGGCCTCAAGAAACACGTCAAGCCGGAGACCCCGGCGCTGCTCGCGGCGCTCGTGAAGACCCTCGAGACGATCCCGGAATGGACGGCGGCCTCGACCGAAGCGGCGCTGCGCGCGGCGGCCGAGACGGCCAGCGTCTCAGCCGGAAAACTGATTCATCCGACCCGCCTGGCGTTGACCGGCACGACCGTGGGCGCGCCGCTCTTCGACGTCATGGAGCTGCTGGGGAAGGAGGCGAGTCTGCGCCGATTGAATCGCTTCGCCGAGACGGTCAGAACTCCGAAAGCGGATCCGCCTCCGGCGACCGGGTAACCTTATAGTCCTCGCGGAGCCGGCGCAGGTCTTTCAACGCGCCCCGGAGCACTCCGATCACCCGCGAGACTTCCCGCCCGTAGAACTTCATCTCCGCGTCGCAATCCGTCAGGCTGTAGACGGCCTCGTCCTTCTCGAGCCGATCCTTTTCGAACGTGAGGCGCTCGATCATTTCGTCGAGCTCGGTGCGCAGCACGAACGCGACGTCCCGCACGCCCAGATATCGGCTGCACTGGGGGCAATGCACTTCTTCGCTGCCGTCGTCGGGGACGCTGTCGATGACGAATTGCCGCTCGCAGCGGGGGCACTCGAAAACTTCCGGGATCATGATCAGCCCGCAGTGTACTCCGCGCCGCGCGGCGCGGGCGGGCGATTTTCCACTGTGCGCCAGCGCACCAAGCCCGTACAATGCGGTCAGGCCGGCTCGCGGCGGACCGTGCCGGAGGCTCCCTCAGGAGCCCGGCGACTCGGAACGGAACCTCATGAAAGTGCTCGTCGTCGTGGGTACGCGCCCGGAAGCCATCAAGATGGCACCGGTCATTCGTCGTCTGTCCACCGAGCCCGAATGCGCGGTGCGCGTCTGCGCCACCGCCCAGCATCGCCAGATGTTGGATCAGGCGTTCGCCCTCTTCGGAATCACTCCGGACATCGATCTGGACCTGATGCGGCCGGACCAGACTCCCAACGCGCTGGCATCGCGCGTGCTTGCGGCCCTGGATCCCGTCCTGGAGCGCGAAGCTCCCGACTGGCTGCTCGTCCAGGGCGACACCACGACCGCCATGGGCTCGGCGATTGCGGCCTTCCATCGGAAGGTGCGGGTGGGACACGTGGAAGCCGGACTGCGCACCGGAGATTTCCAGCATCCCTTCCCGGAAGAGATGAACCGGCGGGTCGTCGACCTGATCTCCGACGCGAACTTCGCCCCGACGCGGCGCGCGGCCCTGGCGCTGCAGGCCGAGGACGTTCCAGCCGGCAAGATTTTCCTGACCGGCAACACGGTGGTGGACGCGTTGATGGAGATCGCGGGCCGCGAAAAGGATCTGCCGGAGGAGAACCTGGTCCTCATCACCGCGCACCGGCGGGAAAGCTTCGGAGCACCGCTCGAACGCATCGTGCGGGCCATCGGGCGGCTGGCCCGCAGCTTTCCGGCGACGCAATTCGTTCACGTCACGCATCCCAATCCCAACGTGGAGGGCGTTGTGCGGCGCAACGAGAATCTCCCCAACGTGACGCTCGTGGAGCCGGTCGACTACGTGGAGCTGGTGCGGCTGATGCGGCGGTCCCGCCTGATCCTGACGGATTCCGGAGGCATCCAGGAAGAAGCCCCGACCTTCGGCAAGCCGGTCCTGGTCCTGCGCGAGAAGACCGAGCGGCCCGAAGGCGTCGAGGCCGGCCTGGCGCGCCTGGTCGGCACGGACGAGGAGGAAATCTTCGCGCAGGCGCGCACGCTTCTGACCGATGGCAGCGCGCGCAAACAGATGGCGGGAAAGACCAATCCGTACGGCGACGGCCTGGCCTCGGACCGCATCGCCTCGATTCTGCTGCTGCGGCCTTTTGCGCCGTTCGCGCCTCCCGCATGAGACCCGGATGGGAGTCCGGCATGCGCGGCAGGTTCTACGCCCTGGGCCGCCGCACGATTCCCCTGGCGTGGCGGCGTGCGCTGCGGCGGCACGTCCGCACCGAGCGGCTGCTGGGACTCCAGAAGCCGGGGCCGGAGCTGCCTCGCTGGGACGCCGATCCGGGACGTGCCCGTGCCGGACGGCCGGACATTCTGGTGCTTCCGGTGATCGCCTGGAGCTACCGCCGTCAGCGTCCGCAGCAACTGGCCGAGGCGCTCGCCCGCCTGGATCGGCGCGTCTTCTACGGGTCGCTGCGCGGAGCGGGCGAGCCCGCGGCTCCCGTGGGCGTCGCTCCCGGAGTGACGTTGTTGCCGATCTCCGGCGTGCGCCGGGAGGATCCTGCGGATCGTCGGCTGGGCGGCCGGGCCCTCGCGCGCGCCTTGACCGGTCTTTCCGCCGCGCGCGAGAGATTTGATTTGCACGAGTGCGTGCTCTTGGTCCAGAGCCCGTTCTGGGGGCCGCTGGTTGCGGTCCTGCGGGAACGATTCGGCTGGCGCATCGTCTACGACTGCCTGGACGCGCATCCCGAGTTTCCGACCAATCGCGCGCGAATCTTGGACGACGCGGAGCGGCGCCTGGCGAGCACCGCCGACATCGTGACCGCGACGTCCGAGTCCCTGCGCCGCCGCATGGCGATCTGGAACCCGGGGGCGCGCATCCTGCCCAACGCCTGCGACTACGCCCTTTTCGCCGACCTGCCCGTTCCCGCCTCCGATGCGGGCCATTTGACGGTCGGCTACGTGGGCGCGGTGGACGCGTGGTTCGATCTGGATCTGCTGGCTCGCCTGGCCGATCTGGAGCCGCAGTGGCGATTCGAGATCGTGGGAGGGATCGAAGACGTGGCCGCCAAAATCCCGCGCCGCCCCAACCTCGTCTTCCATGGCGAGCGGCCCCACCGCGAGATGCCCGAGTTCCGGCGCCGGTTCGACGTCGAGATCATCCCCTTTCGCCTGTCGGAGCTGACGCATGCGACGGATCCCGTCAAGCTCTACGAGGCGGCGGCCGCCGGCCGCGTGGTCGTCGCGACGCCCATGCGGTCTCTGGAAACGCTCGGCCGCCAGGGGCTCGTCCGACTCGCATCCACCGCCGAAGACTTCGTGCGGGAGATTCGGGCGGCGGCCCGCGAAGGGCCCGACGGCGCCCGCCGACAGCGCGCGTTCGCCCGCGAGAATACGTGGGACGTGCGCGCGCGCACTCTGGAAGGATGGATGACGGGCCTGTTTCCGGCCGCGAAGAAGGAGGTCACCCGTGAATGAGCCCGCTCCGGATCCGATCTCCGCGGTGGTCGTCTACGACTCGGCGAGCCGCCGGCCGCGGTGGATCGAGGAGGCGGCTCAGCTCTGGAAGTATCGCGGCCTGGTCCACGAGCTGGTCATCCGGGACATCAAGGTCCGGTACAAGAGATCCGTCCTCGGGATGGTCTGGACGATGCTGGCTCCCCTGCTCAACATGGTCGCGCTGACGCTGGTGTTTTCCGCGATCCTGAAGACCGCCATCACCAACTATCCGGTCTACTTCATGGCGGGCTCGATCTTCTGGACCTTTTTCGCCCAGACGACATCCTCCGCCGCATCGCAGACGCTGGCCTCCAACGAGCTGGCCAAGCGCATGTTCGTGCCGCGCTCGGTCTTCATCGCGTCGGCGGTGGGGGGCGGGCTGGTCAATCTGGGCCTCTCCATCGTCCCGCTGTTCTTGATCCTGGCCGCGACCGGATTCCCGCTCTACGCGACCTGGTCGTTTCTGCCGGTCTCGATCGTGATCGCCACGCTCTTCACGGCCGGCGTCTCGCTGATCCTGTTTACATTGGCCTCGCGGTTCGCCGACATCCGGGAGATGTATCTGGTGCTGATCCAGACCTGGTTTTTCTTGACCCCGATCGTCTACCACCCCTCGATCGTTCCGTTCCGGTACCGGCTCGCCCTGTGGCTCAACCCGATGTATTACCTGGTTCAGGTGTTCCGCAAGCCGATCTACGACGGCGTCATCCCGTCGGCGGGACTACTCTTCGGGTCGCTGGGGCTCTCGCTGGCCGTTCTGGTCACCGGTTGGGTCTTCTTCTGCCATCGTTCGGACAACATGGCGTATTGGAGCTAGCCGACGGTGTCGCAGGAGCCGAACAAGGTCATTCGCCTCGAGCAGGTCACGATGCGTTATCGCGTCCCGCGCGAGCGCATCTTCTCCTTGAAGGAGTACACCATCCGCCGGATGCAGCGCCGCATCGTCTACGACGACTTCGTGGCGCTGAAGAGCGTCGACCTGGAGATCGCGGCCGGCGAACGGGTGGGGGTCGTCGGCCGGAACGGAGCCGGCAAGAGCACTCTGTTCCGCGTCATCTCCCGGGTGCTTCCGCCCTCCGAGGGCCGCGTCTTCGTCGCGGGCCGCATCGCCCCGATCCTGGAGCTGGGCCTGGGGTTCCACGGCGAGCTGACCGGAAGGGAAAACGTGATGCTCCAGGGGGCACTGCTCGGGTTCTCCCGGAGGGAGACGCGCGCGCGCCTGGAGCGCATCGTCAGCTGGGCCGAGCTCGAGGAGTTCATCGATGCTCCGATCCGGACGTATTCGACCGGGATGTCGGCGCGGCTGGCGTTCGCCGTCGCGACCGACGTGGATCCCGACATTCTCTTGGTCGATGAGGCGCTGGCGGTGGGAGACGAGAAGTTCCAGCGCAAGTGCGCGGAGCGAATGGGCGCGCTGCAGGCGCGGGGCAAAACGTTCATGCTCGTCTCGCACTCCCTGAATCACATCCGCGACAACTGCGACCGCGTGATCTGGCTCCACCACGGCGCGATCGTGCGCAACGGCGATCCCGAGACGGTCACCCAGGCGTACCACGAGTGGTCCCTGGGCGAGACCGACGAAGTCGCCCCGGCCCCATAGCGTTCCGGCGCTTCTCCCTCCGACACAAAAAGAAAGGGCGCGGCATGACGCCGCGCCCTTGAGTTGAGAGGGATGGGCCCTAGGGCAGAACCGGGAACCCGAAGGCCTTGACGATGAACGCCGCCATCTGCTCGTTGGGAATCGATTGGAGCGGGCAGAAGAGCAGCGGGCTGGTGCTGCAGCCCACCGTGATCCCGTCGTTGTAGAGCAACTCGATCCAGTCGCCGTAGGGATCCGACGGAGTCGGCGGGCAGGAAACGTCGCCGAAGATGTTCTCGCAGGGCGGCGGAATGAAGTCCGGACCGCGCACGCCCTTCTCGATGAAGACCGCCATCTGGCCTCTCGGGATGCTCTGCGTCGGGCAGTACGCCAGCGGATCACCCGGAGCCTGACAGCCCGCCGTGATCCCGTCGTCGTAGATGCCCTGGATGTAGTCCGAGTTGAAGTCGCCGAAGAACACGTCGCTGAAGATGCCCGTGTACGCCGGCGGCGCCGCGAACGCGCCGTGGATCGACCGCCAGATGTATCCCGCCATGTCGGCGCGCGTGACGAGGTCGTGCGGACAGAACTCGAAGAAGGAACAGCCGTGCATGATGTTGGCGCCCGCCGCCGCGTAGATGAAGTTCTCGAAGGGATCCGTCCCCGGCGGGTTGTCGTCCAGGACGTCTAAGAACCGTACCGTGAAGTTGACCCCGATGTTCGGAATGTCGGTCGGGGTGTCCGTGTCGATGTGCAACTGCCCCTGACGCAGGCCCGGGAACAGACCCGCGGAGTCAAACGTGACCGTCACCGGAACGGATCCTCCCGGAGGCACCGTGCCCGTCGTGGGATCCTCAGACAGCCATGGGATGTCGGACGCAATCGAGCACGCGCCAGCACCCTCACCGGATTCCACCTTGAAGATCGTCTGAGAGAGCTGGTTGACGAGCCAGAGGTTGCCGTCGCAGTCCGCCTCCAGCCCCGCGCCGCCATGATCGGCGAACGCGCCGTCGGAAACCGTGAAGTTGCCCACCACGTTGTAGTTGTCGTTCACGTCCAAAACCGACACGGAGATGTCCACCGGATCGCTCACCTGCACGAACAGGTGACCCGAGCCGGGGAAGAACGCCAGGCCGGAGATTCCCAGACTCACGAACGCGGAGTCCAGAATGTTGCCGGCTGAGTCGAAGTGCTTGATCGTGAAGTCGTTCCACGTGCCGATGTAGTACGTGTCCGTGACGGCGTCGTACGCCAGACCCCGTTCGGAAGCGCCCGAGTTGGGGCAGATCGTGTTGCCGGTAGCGACCATGGTCGCCGGGTTGACCTCGAAGATGCAGGAGCTTCCGGAGTTCACGACGTCGACATACCAAATCATGCCGGTGTTGGGGTTGAAGGCGCCGTCCCCTGCCCACGCGTCGATGGAACCGCTGAGATCGATCGTGGCTCCGGTCTTGGTGCCGTCGGCCAGGTATTGGTAGGCCTTGTCGTCACCGCCGACCACGCCCAGGTTCGTGATCCACGTCGAGCTGGTGGC
>JBDTXY010000087.1:0-9358 GCA_040005945.1 Acidobacteriota bacterium | reverse complement strand
TGCACGTGCGAAAACTTCTCGACGCCGGCATAACGGGCGACCTGAACGCTTCCGATCTCGCACACGCGCCCCAGATCATTGCGGGCCAGATCCACCAGCATCACGTGCTCGGCGCGCTCCTTGGGGTCCGCCAGGAGCTGTTCCGCCAGGGCGGCGTCCTCGCCGGGCGTCTGGCCGCGAGGGACCGTGCCGGCGATCGGCCGCGTCTCGACCTCGCGGCCGCGGCACCGCACCAGCATCTCGGGGGACGAGCCGAGCAGCGTCGCCTCCCGCGTCTCCAGATAGAAGAGGTAGGGCGAAGGGTTGAGCACCCGGAGCGCGCGGTAGACGTCGAAGGGGTCCAGGCCCAGCTGCGCCGTCCAACGCTGCGAGATGACGGCCTGGTAGATGTCGCCCGCGGCAATCGCTTCCTTGGCGGTCTTCACCGCATCGAGGAAGGCGGACTTGGACATGACCGGGGTGAAACGGGTTTCCGCCTCCGCCGCCTTGGGCCGGGACGTCGGATCTGCGGAGAGAAAGGACTCCAATCCGTCCAGGCGGGCGATCGCCGCCTCCACCGCGCGTTCCGGATCCGGCTCCTGATCACGATCCACGGTCGTCAGCAGCAGGAGCCTCTGCCGCGGATGATCGAAGGCGATCACCCCGTCGAAGAGTAGGAAGAGGGCCTCGGGGACCGCGTCCTCCCGCGGGTGGCGGTTGGGGATCGCTTCGAAGAGACGCACGGCGTCGTAGGCCAGGTACCCCACGGCGCCGCGGGACAGGGGCGGCAGATCCGGGTCGGGAACGAATTCGGAGCGCCGCACGAGCCGGTCGAGGATCGCCAGCGGCGCTCCCTCGCAGACTTCGCGATGTCCGCCGCGCTCGAGCAGCGTCTCGCCGCCGCGCACCGTCAGCCGCGCCGACGGTCCGGATCCCAGAAACGTGTAGCGAGCGACCGCTTCGCCCCCCTCGACGCTCTCCAGCAGAAACGACTCGGCGCCGGGGGCGCGCATGCGCTGGAAGAGCATCACGGGAGTCAGGCAGTCCGATGGCAGGACTCGCGCCACGGGTACGCAGCGGCCCGCTCCCGCCCGCGTCAGAAACGCCTCTCGTTCCGCGACGCGCCGGCTCATGGAGCGGTCGCCCTGCGCAGGATCGCCATCACCTCGGACGACGTGACGCCGGACAAGCCGAAGAGCTGGGCCTGGCGGACCGCCTGGGCCGCGAACATCTGCAGCCCGTCCACGGTGGGGCACCTCTCGGCCTTCGCCGCGCGGATCGTCGCGGTGTCTCGGCCATCCCGGCGGTAGGCGCAATCGAAGACCAGCGGGCGCGCTGCGAGGACGCTCGAAGGAATCGCGGGCGGGTCGTCGTCGCGCCAACCCACCGGGGTGGCGTTGACGTAGAGGTCCGCCTCCGTTTGCGCCAGATCGCGCCAGGCCAGAGAGTCCACGTGGAAAGACTCCGCCAGCCGATCCGCCTCGGCGTCGCGGCGAGCCGTCACCGAAACCTCATAGCCCAGCCGCCGCGCCGCGACGATCGCCGCCCGCGCCGCTCCGCCCGCGCCGAGGACGATGGCGCTGCGGCCCTCGCCGGTCTCGTGGTCGGCCAGCGTGTCGAAGACTCCGTCCACGTCGGTGTTCTCGGCGCGCCAACGGCCTCTGTCCCGGATGAGCGTGTTGGCTGCGCCGGTCAGGATCACGTCCTCCGAGGGCCGGCCCACGCGCGCGGCGTGCAGCTTCCAGGGCTGGGTCACGGAGAAGCCGCGGAAGGCCGGCTCGATCTCGATCGCATGCGGCTGCTCCCGGTCGAAGTCGGACACGGGAAGCGGCAGATACAGATACGGCAGGTTCCGAGCCCGAAAGAGCGCGTTGTGCAGCAGCGGCGAGAGCGAGCGCGACGGCGCCTCGCCGATGATGCCGAAGAGCGCCTCGAATCCCCGCGGTCGGACGACGTCGTAGACCTCGAGCAGATCGCGGATGGGGATCTGGCCGGCGGCGGTCTCCTGCTCGACCGACCCGTACACGAGCGCGGCGAAGTGGTGGGCCGAGAGCACGCGCCCGGGCGCGCTGGCCGGGCCCATCGGGAAGATCGCGGTCTCTCCGTCGCCATACCCCCGCTGGAGCTGGCCGATGCGCAGGCTGCCGGCCAGATCGGCCGCGCCCGCCACGAACTTGACCACCCTCGCTCCGGTCGCTTTCATCGCGGCGATGCGCTCCTGCCAGTCCTCCGGGAGCGCGAAGGGCGAGTGCTGGGAGACGATCACGCGCTGGCGGTCGGGAAGGAACGAGGCCTCCCCGAGCAGCCCGCTCGCGTGCTCCACGTCCACGACGGCGCCCGCGTCGTAGGCCTCGCCGACCAGCCGGCGGTACTCCTGCGCCGAGCCCGCGAATCGCCCCCCTTCCCGCAGCGTGCGATACGTGACGATCACCGTTCGCGGATCGATCGCGAGGATCGCCCGCGGCGGGATCGGCTCATCGACCAGATCCAGCCGATATTCGATCGCCTTGACCCACTCCGGCACGCGCGCGAGCAGACGCCGGGCGTCGGCCAGATCCTTCGGCGCGATCGACGCGATGTACTCCGGAATGAGAAGAGTTCGGTCCATAAAACTCAAAAACCCCCGAGCCCTTCGGGCCGGGGGTTGAATGTCTTCGGTCTCGCTCGCCCCGTCCGAAAGGATCGGCAGGGCGCATGACGCCCTACCGGGTTGCCTCCCGCCACCACCAAACGAGCGAACGTTGCGTCGTCATCGAGCGCCGATCATGCCGCCGCCCGGGATGGCTGTCAAGGAGTCTCAGGCGTCGGCGTCGTTGCCGGGGTCGAAACAGGCGTCGGACTGAATCCCGGACCACCGCTGTGGAAAGTGAGCGGAAGAATTGTCTGACCTTCCGGCGCACCCAGGGTACCCGCGAACCGGATCTCCATTTGGCGGCCCTGGCGGGAATAGGTGTACGACGCATCCGGACACACCGACGTGTCGTCCGCGAGCCGCTTCGGCCACGCCTTCTCGCGAGCGGCCGAAGCTTGTAACCGTAACTCGAGGATCTTCACGGTCAGCTCCCGATCGATTTGAAGCCGCGCGGACCGGCGGATCGGCAACATGACGTTGGTCAAGTTCTCCTTGAAGTAGAAGCGCCGGTCTTCCACCGGTTCGGTCGACTCGGCTCCGGATTGGGCTTCCGAACCGGCGGGCGGCTCCTCCGCGCTGGCGCGGACCGCGGGATTCGCGTCCGTCGAGACTTCTGCCGCGACAGACCGCCAGATCTCGTCGTCGGTCAATCGGCTCGCGTCACAAGGCGAGAGCTTGCGAACGCGATCCACGACAGCACGGTAGACGCGACCGATCGCCTTCTGAAAGCCCTCGCCCGAATTCGATTGCGGGCTCAAGGCGTCGAGCATTCCCTTCCATGACTGATCCCCGGAAAGGCGATTGATCCACGGGATCGGAGGTTCTTTCATCTTGCGCAGGACGCCGGCCTGCAGCCTTTGAATTGCAATGGAGACGAGCTGTTCGATCGCCATCGGCCGCGAAGCCACCGGTTGACCGAGCGACCACGACGCCTCGAGGGCTCGGCTGGCGGCGATCGCTTCGCCGTCCCGCTCCTCACAGAGCGCGGTGGAGAGAAGGATCCTCTCGAGGAGGATCGTGGGAAGGAGGGTCTCGTTGCTGTAGATCGCCTCCTCGCCTCTGTCGCCCCAGTCCGGCGGCTCCTTCTCCAGGGCCGCGATGATGCTCCAGATCGCGTCGCGATGGTCTCGGAGGTAGTCCCGTACCGCAGCGGGCGGGTCGGAGATCAGGTCTTCGACCGATGCGATCTCGGCGTCGAGCCACGTACCCGCGGCCGCTCGACGCGAGTCGCGGACGGCCTCACGGGGAGGATGCTCCACCTTCACGTTGCTTCCGCCAAAATCGAGCCCGAGCGATAGGCTCCGCTCGGCAACCCGTTCGGCGACCGAGTTTGGGCCCCGCTTCACGATTGCGGGCCGATTCTGCCCAGCGGCAGTGGAGGCGATCAGCAGCAAAAGGACGACGGACGAGGCGCTGATGGCCTCAATCCTACGCCTTCCTCCACCTCGTGCCGGCCGGGCCGTCCTCGAGGACGATGCCCTTTCCGGCCAACTCGTCGCGCAGCCGGTCGGACTCGGCGAAGTCCCGTCGCGCGCGGGCGGTATTGCGGGCGGCGATGGCGGCTTCGATCTCCGCGGGCAAGACCTCCTCGCCGGCGGGCAGGATGCCGAGGACCGCATCCGCCTGGCGCAGCGCCGCCGCGGCCGCGGCTGCGCCGTCCGCGTCGAGTGTCCCCTCGTCGATGGCCGCGTTGACCTCGCGCAGGAACGGAAACAGCGCGCCCAGCGCCTCCGAGGTGTTGAGGTCGGCGTTCATCGCGGCCTGGAAGTCGGCGACGAACTTCCGGCCGCGCGCGGAGGCGTCAAAGGCGTCGGCCTTCCTCGCGCCGCTGCCCGCGACTTCGCCGATCCGCACCGCGGCGGACCGGATCCGATCCACCGCGGCGGCGGCGCCGGCGAGCGCGTCCCACGTGAAGTTGAGCTTGCGGCGATACGGAACGGAGAGCAGCAGGTATCGCACCGCCGCCGGATCGTTCCGGCGCGCGAGCACGTCGTCGAGCGTCAAGAATTTGCCCTTGGACTTGGCCATCTTCTCGCCTTCGACGATCAAGTGCTCGGCGTGGAGCCAGACGTCCACGAAGGTCTCGCCGGTCGCGGCCTCGCTCTGCGCGATCTCGTTCTCGTGGTGCGGGAAGATGTTGTCGACGGCGCCGGTGTGGATGTCGAAGTGCTGGCCGAGGTACTTCATGCTCATCGCCGAGCACTCGATGTGCCAGCCGGGCCGGCCGCGGCCCCATGGCGAATCCCAGGCGGGCTCCCCCGGCTTCTCGGCTTTCCAGAGGACGAAGTCCTTGACGTCCTCTTTCTCGTATTCGTCGTCGGCCACCCGATCGCCGCGGCGGGCCTGCGTCAGATCGATGCCAGAGAGCTTGCCGTAGTCCGGAAACGTCGCGATCCGGAAGTACACCGAGCCCTCCGACTCGTAGGCGTGCTTGCTCTCCAGAAGCTTGGCGGTGATTTCCTGCATGCCTTCGATGTGATCGGTCGCGCGGGGGTAGTGCTCCACCCGCTGGATCGCCAGCCGGTCGATGTCGCGGAAGAACAGGTCCGCGTACTTCTGGGTGAACTCGCGCAGCGGAAGCCCCGCCTCGGCCGCCCCGCGAATCGTCTTGTCGTCCACGTCGGTTAAGTTCATCACCTGCGTGACGCGGCCGTAGAGGGCCGTCAGGTGCCGCCGCAGCACGTCCTCCCAGAGAAACGTGCGGAGGTTGCCGATGTGCACGACGTTGTAGACGGTGGGACCGCATGTGTACATCCGCACGTGCCCCTTTTCGAGCGGCGCGAAATCGAGCGTTCGCCTTCCGAGCGTGTTGAAGACCGTCAGGCTCACCAGATCCCCTTTTCTTTTTGCCGACGGATCTTGCGCCAGGTCAAATCCCGCTTCAAGCCCCGGAGGTGGTCGACGAAGAGCGTCCCGCTCAGGTGGTCCGTTTCGTGGCAGAGGGCGCGGGCCAGCAGCTCGGTGCCCGCAATCTCGCGGGTGGCTCCGGAGAGGTCCTGAGCCCGGATCACCACGCGTGCCGGCCGCCTCACCTTCTCCGAGCAATCCGGGATCGAGAGGCATCCCTCCTCTTCCTTCTGCTCACCCGAGGACTCCAGAAAGACGGGGTTGAGCAGCACGATGACGGCGCCGGGGTCGGCTCCCACCGACAGGTCGATGATCGCGACGCGCTTGTTGACGCCGATCTGGGGCGCCGCCAGCCCGATTCCCGGCGCGGCGCGGCAGGTCTCCACCAGGTCCTCGATCAGAGGCGCGAGATCCTCCGCGGCAGGGTCCACGGCGTCGTTGGCCGCCAGCAGACGCGGATCGCCGTAGCGCACGATGTCCCGTATCGCCAGTCGCCTACTCCGCCGACACGCACGGACGGCGGGCTGCGGAAAGCCCACGTGTCCTCGCGTCTCCAACCCCTGTCCCCCTCACGAGACAAGATCCCGCATTGCGCCGGTGCGGTATCTCCATAAGTCCTTCATTTAGAGCACATTCTTCGACAGGGGGCAAGCCGCAGTTCTGGCACGGGGATCGCTCTATGCATGTGTGGGGAGAAAGTCAATGAGATCCAAAAAAAACTGGTTCTGGCTGGCAACAGCCGCTCTGCTCTGGGCCTCCGGGGCCCGCGGAGATTCCGACCCTCGCAGCGCCTACACGTACCTTCGCGAATCGACCGGTGAGGTCACGGTCCTCTCCGAATTAAACGGAACGGTCGAGGGGCGCCGCAACCTGCCGATCTCGGCGGGCGACTCGGTGCGCACCGACGATCCCGGCCGCGCGGAATTCGCGATGGCCGACGGCAACGTGCTCCAGGTCGGCGGCGGGACCGAGCTCAAGTTCGTGTCCCTTTCCGGGCAGCAAGGGTCCGACGATGAAGTCACGGCCCTGGATCTGTCGGAGGGCTCGCTGATCCTTTCGGCCGTCGGCGGCGACGAACGCTCCGTTCCTCGCATCGACACCGCCGAGGCGACCATCTACGCGAGCCTGGGTTCGCGCATGCGCGTCAACGCCGACAGCCGGCACGGAACGGCCGTCATCGTCCGCGCCGGCTCGGTCGAGGTTCGAACGAAGGCGGGTTCCTACACCGTTCGGGCGGGCAACTATCTCACCGCGAAGGGAGACGAGGAGCCCGAGATCGCCCGCGGGGACTTTTCCCGCGACCGTTTCGACGCCTGGACCGCCGACCGGCTGCAGGTGAACTCCGAATCCACACGAAGCGCCTCCAGCCGCTACGTCGGCGAGGACTACGCCGGTGACGTGCAGTCCCTGGACCAGTACGGCGATTGGGACTACAACTCGACCTATTCGTCCTACGTCTGGCGGCCCCGCGTCTCCGTGGGCTGGTCGCCCTACTCCTCCGGCAGCTGGTACTACACGCCGATCGGACTGAGCTGGTGGTCGTCGGATCCCTGGGGCTGGTATCCCAACCACTACGGAAACTGGTTCTTCGACGCGGGGTGGAACGGCTGGTGCTGGTCGCCCGGATACGTCTACTCGCCGGCCTGGGTCTACTGGGGATACTCGGGTTCTTACCTGGGCTGGTGTCCGGTGGGCTGGTACGGCGGCTACTCGCCATGGTGGAACTCGTACTACCGTCAGTGGAACTATCCTCGCGCGGGGCTGGCCTTCGCGATCAATGGCCGCTTCAACACGCAGCGCGTGGACCTGCGCGGCTGGAACTTCACGGGAGCTCAGAACGTCGGGGGCCGCGGCCGCGTCGACGTGATTCCCGGAACACGCGTCGTGGATCGCCTCGGTTCGGACATCTCGGTCTCTTCGCGGCCCATCGTTCTCTCGGGCCGGACTTCGGGCAACGTGCGTGAGGCTCTGCGCGATCAAATCCGCGAGGCGCCCCGCACGATCGAGCGGGCATCGGGGCGCGACTCCGAGCGCCTGGCGCCCGTGCTGGCCCGGGATGCGAAGCTTCCCTCGACGGCCGTTGATGCTCTGAGAGATCGCGCCGTGGTCGCGGATCGCGGGCGCCTCTCCGGGCCCGGCGCATCCGAGATCGCTCCGCGCGGAACGACCGTCGTCGATCGGGGCCGGGACGCGGCGCGTACGGAAACGGTTCGTCGCGACTCCGGACGCGCCGTCATCACGAACCGCGGCGGCAACGGCGTCTCCACCGAGCGGCCGCGTCCAGCGCCCGCACCGGATCGCGGAGGCCGCCCCGAGGTCAGCCGTCCGCAGTCACGTTCGGAGGCGCCGGACTCCTGGCGCAGCCGGTCCGAGGCTCCCCGCACGGCCGAGCCCGATCGGGGACGAGCGACGCGCGCTCCCGAAGCCCGCGAAGCCAATCCGTCCAACCGCGACCGCGCGGACGCGTGGCGCAACGGCTCGCGCCCGGCCGCGCCGCCGCGGGAGGAATCCGTGGAACGAGGCGGCCAGAGCTGGCGCTCGCGGTCCGACGTGCCGCCCGCGCGGCGCGTGATCGACGGTGCGGTACCCGGGCGCCGCGCTCCGGAGACGCGTGGCGGCCAACAATGGCGAGACGCGCCCGCCCCGCGTCAGAGAGAGGCGGCCCCGCGCGGAGAGGCGGCCCCGCGCAATCGAGAGGCGGCCCCGCGCGACCGCGACGTTGCGCCCCGCCCCCGCGACTATGCGCCTCCGCAGCGGGACGCCGCACCGCGACCCCGCGACTATGCGCCTCCGCAGCGGGACGCCGCACCGCGGCCGCGCGACTATGCGCCCCGCGAGCGTCCTTCGTCCCGCGAGGCTGCCCCCGCGCCCCGCGAATCCTTCCAGCGAGCTCCGGCCCCGGCTCCGCAGGCCGCGCCGCGCTACGCGCCTGCCCCCCGGTCGGAGCCGCGCTCTTCGAGCCCCCGATCCGCTCCGGCACCCTATCGAGGGCGGCCCGGTCGAGACTGACCTTCTGAGGTTTCCTCCTCTTCACACCGCGCCTTCGGGCGCGGTTTTTTTGTGGCCTCAGGCGTTTCCGTTCCGGCGCGTGGCGGCCCGCAACCGTCATAGAATCGCGTCGCCGTGACTGTCATCCCGAAGCGCGCCGCGACGAGGGATCCCTTGCCCGGCAACCCCTTGTCGTCCCAGGAGATCTCCGAGGCCCGGAGCCCGCGGGACGCCGGGCTCCGATGAGCCGCCGCTTCCTGTCCTTCCTGGCCAACGCGCTGTTCGTCTTCTACTGCACGACGGTGGGGGTCTATCTGTTTCTGCGCCCCTGGACGGGGCGCGCGCCCATCACCGGATTCTTCGGCTCGGGATTCTTCCGCGGTTTCATCTCCGGTGTGGGACTCGTTCACTTGGCCGCCGGCGTAGCCGACCTGCGCGTGCTGTCGCGAACGCTCAACGGGGAACCTGCCGTTCCCGAAAACCGCCGGTGAAGGCTCTCTACGTGACCGACCGCGCGGCGATCGGGGACGATCGCTTTCTGGCCCTTCTCGCCGCGCTCTCCGGGGCTTCCGGCCTCGCGGTCGAGCTGCGCGAGAAAGAGACGGCGGACCGGACGTGCCTGTCCTGGGCGCGGCGGGCGCGCGAGCTGCTGGGCTCGGAGGTCCCGCTCTGGGTCAACCGGCGGTTTGACACCGCGCTCGCAGTTGGGGCCGACGGCGTCCATCTTCCCGCCGACGGCCTGCCGCTGCGCCAGGTTCGCACGGCCACGCCTCGGGGCTTCCGGATCGGAGTCTCGACGCACTCGGTTCGAGAAGCCGAGCAAGCCATCGGCGCCGGGGCCGACCAGGTCCTCATCGGCCCGATCTTCTCGACGCCTTCCAAACGGCGATTCGGCGGATCCCTGGGCCCCGA
>JBDTXY010000086.1:0-9383 GCA_040005945.1 Acidobacteriota bacterium | reverse complement strand
AGGATTTGATCCCCGCGCGCAACTCGGCGCCGTGGATCACTTCGGGCTCCTCGGCATGCAGGAGCGCGCGGACCGCATGGGAGGGCGTCTGGCCATGCGGAGCCGGCCGGGGCGCGGCACCGAGATTGAGGTCGTGGTACCCCTTCCGGGGCCGCGCGCCGGAAAGAAAGTCGCGGGAGGTGCGACGTGACACAGCCGCCGATTCGCGTTCTGCTCGCGGACGACCATCCGATCGTGCGAGACGGCCTGGTCGCGATCATCGAGCGGCAGCCCGGGATGCGGGTGGCCGCCCAGGTGGCCAACGGCCTGGAGGCCTGCGAGATGTTTGGACGCTGGCGTCCGGACGTCACTCTGATGGATCTGCGCATGCCCGTGATGGGAGGCCTGCGAGCCACCCAGACGATCTGCCGTGAATATCCCGGCAGCCGGATCCTGATCTTGACGACCTACGACGGCGATGAAGAGATTTTTCAAGCCCTCCGGGCGGGAGCCTGCGGCTACATGCTCAAGGATTTGCGGGGCGAAGAGCTGCTCAACGGAATCCGCGCCGCCCATCTGGGTCGCCGCGTGATCCCCTCCCCCGTGGCCTCCCGCCTCGCGGAGCGCATGGCCGCTCCGCAGCTCACGCCCCGCGAGAGCGACGTGCTCCGCCTGATCGTCGGTGGCTTCAGCAACAAGGACATCGGCGTGGCGCTGGGCGTGGGTGAGGGCACGGTCAAGTCTCACGTCAACAAGGTCCTGCGCAAGCTCGATGTCTTCGACCGGACGCAAGCCACGACGATTGCTCTGCGACGCGGATTCGTCAACCTCGGAGACTCCCCGGTTCTCCATCCAAAGTTAGAGAAGAGCCACTAACCAGAGGCTTCTGGCGGATCCTCCGCGCGCGCGTCACAGTCTCTTCGGCGGAACTCCGGAACTCATGGCAAAACCGCCGGGAGGCAGCCCATGTCGCAGCGCGTGCTTCTGGTCGAATCGCATCGGGCGGAGGATCGCCTGCCCCTCGAGCAGCTGATCGATTCTCTCGAGGATCCCGTCGTTCACGTGAGCTGGAACGCGTTCGATCCGTTGCACCTCGAGTCCTCACAGGCGGACCTGGTCCTCGCCGTCGACGTTCCCGAAACGCCGGCGGCGCTCCACTTTCTGGAGTGGCTGCGCACGCATTCCCCGACCGTCCCCGCGTTTGGGATTCTTCCGGTCAATGCCGGCGACTCCCTCTTGAGCGTGGCGTCGCAGAGCCTGGACGACTTCCTCCTGTGGCCCGCCCGAGACGAGGAGTTGCGGCATCGCGTGCGCCGCCTGCTGATCGGGCCCAATCCGAAGGAGGCGTCGGACCCTCGCCTGTCGGAAGAATTTGCCCTCCGCAGGCTCGTCGGCCAGAGCGCCTGCTTTCGCCAGGCCGTCGCCCGCATTCCGCTCGTGGCCGCTACCGACGTCCCCGTCCTCATCACCGGGGAAACCGGCACCGGCAAGGAGCTCGTCGCGCGCGCGGTCCATGACCTGAGCCATCGCCGGAAGGGCCCGTTCGTCCCCGTGGACTGCAGTGCGTTGCCGGAGCATCTCTTCGAGAACGAAGTCTTCGGCCACGAGCGAGGCGCGTTCACCGACGCCCACCGGCGTCGCGAGGGATTGGTCGCGCTGGCGGAAGGCGGGACGCTCTTCCTGGATGAAGTCGATTCCCTCGCGGCCGCGGCGCAGGCGAAATTGCTGCGTCTGCTCCAGGAGAAGACCTACCGGCCCCTGGGCTCCGAGCGCTTCCTGCACGCGGATGTCCGCGTGCTCGCGGCCAGCAACCGAGATCTCGAGGCCGCCGTGCGGCGGCAGCAGCTGAGGGCGGACCTGTTCTTCCGCCTCGACGTCCTTCGGCTGCACCTGCCTCCCCTGCGCGAGCGCGCCGGGGACATCGCGCTGCTGGCGCGGACGTTCCTGAATTCCCTGCAGCCACCGGACGCTGCGCGCCGGACCCTCTCCGGGAGCGCGCTGCGCAAGCTTTCCCTCTACTCCTGGCCCGGCAACGTCCGGGAACTCTGGACGGTCCTTCAGAGGACCGTCGTCTTCGCCGAGGGACCCCAAATCTTGCCGCAGGACTTGACGCTTCCCGGATCCGAGGACGGGAAGGATGATCTGGAGCGTCCGTTCCGCGCCGCGCGGGCGCAGGCGGTCGCCGCCTTCGAACGGACTTACGTCGAGGACCTCCTCCGCCGGAACGGGGGAAACGTCACCCGAGCCGCTCGAGAAGCGAGGAAAGAGCGGCGGTCGTTTGGACGCCTGGTGAAGAAGTACGGGCTCAGGGCCTCCGAGCCTAGCGCAG
The DNA here is from genome assembly GCA_040005945.1 of Acidobacteriota bacterium. Lineage (GTDB taxonomy): Bacteria > Acidobacteriota > Thermoanaerobaculia > UBA5066 > Gp7-AA6 > DAHUXD01. Next base: position 7,075 of record JBDTXY010000086.1, on the reverse strand, counting down.
CGTTACCTTCGGCTTGAGATCGGGCAGCTCGAACGCGAGCCTCTTCTCGAGCTCCGGCAGCGTCGCCTGGACGGGGCCCCTCCAGGTGGGGTCCAGGAGACTGACCGTCAAGCGCCGGCCGGAGAGGGCGGTCGGCGCGATCTTGCGCGAGAGCGGCTCGCCCACGATCCGGCCCCAGCGCGCCTGGATCCAGGTCAGCGCGTTGTCTCCGCGAGCCATGCGCCGCAGCAGCCCGTCGGCCGTCGCGTCCAACGACGTGAACGAAGACCGTTTCTTCATCGGCGCGTTCCTTCCGGCGGCACCGGCCGCAGAGGCTTCTCTCCACCCAAGACCCGTCGCACGTCCTCGACCACCATACGCGACATTTCGCGCCGCGTCTCGACGGTGGCGCTCCCGGCGTGCGGCATGAGCACGACGCGGTCGTCATCCAGCAGCGCGGGCGTGATCGCGGGCTCGTTCTCGTAGACGTCGAGGCCGGCTCCCCCGATCGCGCCGGTGTCCAGGGCGCGCGTCAAAGCCACCTCGTCCACGACCTGGCCGCGCGAGGTATTGAGCAGGAGACTCCCCCGCTTCATCCGCGCAAACGTCGCCGTACCAAAGAGATGATGGGTCTCTTCGGTCAGCGGGACGTGGAGCGACACGACGTCGGCGCGCCGCAGGAGCTCCTCGAAGGCGACCCGTGGCGGGTCGTCCGGATCCTGCTCGTCCCGGGCGCTGCGGCCCGTGGCGATCACGGTCATGCCGAAGGCTCGCGCCCGGCGGGCGACGGCCTTGCCGATCCGTCCCGGACCCACGATCCCCAGGACCTTGCCCTTCAAGTCCCGGCCCAGCAACAGATCCGGCGTGAAGCCCGCGAATCCCCCCGCACGCACCAGCCGGTCGCCCTCCAGGATCCGCCGCGAGAGCGCGAGCAACAGCGCCATGGTCAGGTCGGCCGTGGCGTCGGTCAGAACATTGGGCGTGTGGGTCACGGCGATTCCGCGCGCCGCGGCCGCCGCGCGATCGATCTGGTTCACGCCCACGGCGTAGCTGGCGATGATCTTGAGACGATCTCCCGCGTGGATCACGGCCGCGGAAACCGGATCGTCGACCAGGCAGATCAGCGCGTCGACGCCCGGGATCTCGGCGGCCAGCTCCGCCTCGTTGGGGGCGTATCCCAGCACGCGGACCTCGAAATCGCCTCGCAGCGTGTCGAAGGGCTCGGGCAGCTCCCGGCTCGCCAGCACGACGCCTTGGGTCACCGTCTCCCCCGCTGCAGCAGGTAGCCCGCGGCGAAGATCCCGGCGCCGATTCCCAACAGCAGCAGCTCGCGCCGGGAGTTCCGGCTGAGCACGCCGACGAAGAACGCGGACCCGGCCACGACGAGCCCCAGGAATTGAACGGCGCGCCCAAGGACATACATCTAGGGCGCCCCCTCGCGTGCGAGCGTCACGCGCAGGATCCGGTCTCCCTGCTCGACCCCGTTGACGACGTCCATCCCCGCGACCACCTGGCCGAAGACCGTGTAGCGGCCGTCCAAATGCGGCTGCGGCGCTTGCGTGACGAACCACTGGCTGCCTCCCGTGTCCGGGCCGGCCAACGCCATGCCGACGGTTCCCATCCCGTACGGGAGCGCGTTCAACTCGTCGCGGATCTCGTAGCCCGGACCCCCATTGCCCGTGCCCGAGGGATCGCCGTCCTGGACCACGAATCCCGGGACGACGCGGTGAATCCGGACCCCGTCGAAATACGACCGGCGCGCGAGCCGGAGGAAGCTGTCCACGGTCATCGGCGCCTCGTCCCCGGCGAGGCGAACGGCGAACGCGCCGCGCTCGGTCTCGACCAAGGCCGTCCAGTGTTCCCGCGCCTGTTGTGCGATGGCGCGATACGCGGCGGGATCCTTCCCGGTCACGTACTCCCGGGACGGGAACGTCGCGGCGTCGGCATGAAAGACCTTGATCAGGGACCGGCGGGCCAGCCGCGAGACCAGCGTCGAAGGATGCCGGTAGGCGGCCTCCAGCACCGCCCGGGCCTGAGTCCGTTCGGGAGTCTTCTCCGCGACACCCATCGCCGCGATCGGCACGTCGGGCTCGCGGTCGCCGAAAGACTTTTCCACCGCCGCCGTCAGGATCGCGAGATTCGCCGGGTCTTCGAGCCGGCCCAGCGCCTCGATCGCCGCGGCGCGGACCCCGGCGTCGGAATCGGCCAGAGACGCGTCGACCAACGGCCGGCTGCTTCGCACCGCGTCCGCGGTCTCCAACCCCTCCAAGACCTTGACGCGAACGATCACGTCCGGATCCGCCGCCAGCTTCTCGCGGCGCGGGGCGGCGTCGGCCTCGGGAAGCGAGGAGAGCGTCTCCGCCACCGCGGCGCGCAGGAACGCATCCGGCGAATCGATGGCCGAATCCACGAGGCTCTCGGCGCCCGCCGAGAGACCGGCCATGAGGGATTGCAGGGCGACGTCGCGGCGCCGCTGCCGCCCGGTCGAGGCTACGCTCCAGAGGCGCCGGAACACCTCGCGATCCGCCGTGAGCCAGCGCAGCAGCCGGAGCGCCGGGACGGCGAGGTTGGGATCGGCGTCGCCCGCCAGGGCCAGCAGCCGCGGCGCGCTGGCGGTGGGGAGCGGCTCTCGAGGATTCTTTTGCAGGACCGCCGCCAGCGCCCCCATCGCGCTGATCCCAGGGGCGCCTCGCGAGGCGTCGATGGCTCCGGCCAACGGCCGGATCGACTCGGGCTTGCCCAGAATGCCCAAGGCGCGCGCGCACAACGCCGCCGTGGCGGCGTCGGGGTCCGTCAGAGCCGCGGTCAGCGTCGGAAACGAGGACTCCTGGGGCTGGCGCGCCAGCGCATATAGGGCGGCCGAGCGCACGCGCGCATCCGGATCCGTCGCATACGGCAAAGCCGCGTCCGCGGCCGGCGCCGTGGAGAAATGCCAGAGCGCCCGCAGCATTGGCGCCCTTTGCTCGGCCGAGGACGCGCTGGGGATGGCCGCCGCCAAGATGGAAACCGCGCCGGCGGACTCCAGGGCACCGATGGCCCAAGCCGCCCGCGAAACGATTCGGGAGTCCGGGTCGGCGAGCAGCCGCGCGAGGCGGGAGGACAGCGCGGGCTCCCCCAGGATGCCCGCGGCGAAAGCGGCCGCCTCCCGAACCTCGGAAGACGGGTCCTCGAGGAGGTTCGCCAAGAGGCCCACCGCCCGCGCGTCCCCGATCCGTCCCAGCGCCATCGCCGCGCGCGCCCGGACCGGGGCGTTGGTCGAGCGCATCGCCGCCTGCAAGACGCCGGCGTCAAACGCACGCCGGTCTTCCAGGGCCATCAATTCAGGATCGGCGTCTTCCCGAAGCGAGAATTCCCGCGGCGGCGCGGATGCCCGCGCGGCCGGCGCCGCGGACGGCGCGGCCGTGCGAGTGGCGCAGCCGGCGGCCAGACCCATCCCGACCACCAGGGCTCCCGAGAGGCGGCGGGGAGACCACCATCGCGCCACCCGTTGCCATCCCGCGACCAGGCGGATCATCGGGGGTGGCGCGCTACGCGCCGACGAGAAGTCGATCGCCCAGGATGTGAGGCAATCCCGCCTTGTAGATCTTGTCGCGGGTCTTCTCGGCCGCGTAGGGGACGCGATCGAAGTGCACGACGTGCTCGGCGGCGTCGTAGATCGCATAGGCCGCGGATGGGTTGCGGTCGCGGGGTTGCCCGATGGAGCCCGGGTTGATCAGGTAGCGCAGGCCCTTCTGCAGCGGATAGCGAATGTGGTCGCCCTTGACCAGCTCGACCAAGATCCCATGCTCTTCCAATGTGAAGACGCACGGAATGTGGCTGTGCCCGAAGAAGCACACCGAAGCGTCCATCTCCCGGAAATTGAGATACGCGTCGTAGTCCGTGAAAATGTAGGCGTCCTCGTCGCGCGGCGATCCGTGGCAGATGGAGAACGCTGCGTCTACCATGACGGGGCCCAGCGGGAGCGCCTCCAGAAATGAGCGATTGCGGGCCGTCAGCTTCTCGGTCGTCCAGCGGGCCGCCTTCAACGCCACGGGGTTGAACAGGTCTCCCGATTCGATGCCGCAAACGACCTTGTCGTGATTGCCGCGGATCATGACCTTGCGCTTGCGGATGTCGCGGATGCGATCGATCACCTGGTTGGGGTTGGATCCGTAACCCACGAAATCTCCCAGCACCACGACCCGGTCGAACTTCTTGCGGCGCACGCGGGCCAGCACCGCGGACAGAGCCTCGGAGTTCGAGTGGATGTCCGAGAGGATCAGATAGCGCATGAAAACCGGGTCTCCTTCAAACGGGGAGCGTTCCGAGGCCTTCCAGAGCCACGAGCACGCGGTCCGACGCCTCTTCGATCGTCTCGGCTCCGCTCAAACCCACATGGACCGATGCCATTCTATAGAAGGGAGCCCGTTCCAGGAATAGTTGCTCGAGCTGCTCGGGGCTGCGGAACAGCGGCCGATCCGTCTTGCCCGCCAGCCGGGTGTGCACGGTGGTCAGCGGGACGTCCAGGAATACCGAAATCCCCAGGCCCTGGATCGCCCGGCGGTTGACGTCCTGCGCGAAGCAGCCTCCTCCCGTCGCCACGACCGCGGCCGGCAGGCTGGCGGTGCCCTGCAGGTAGGCGGACTCCCGGGAACGGAACGCGGCTTCCCCCGATTCCTCGAAAAGGACGCGCACGGTCTTGCCCGAGCTGCGCTCGATCTCCCGGTCCAGATCCACGAACGGCAACGCCAGACGCTCGGCCACCCGCAGGCCGATCGCGGTCTTGCCGCACCCCATGAAGCCGACCAGAAAGATGCGGCCCACGGAGCCCCGCCGCCGCCCGGCATCCAGCGCGCGCCGCGCGTTGTCCTCGATGCGTCCGCCCGCCAGCAGGCCCGAGATCATCGCCGCCGAATCGGCTCCAGCGTCCCAAACGGCGTCCAGGCGATCCAGCGTAATGCCGCCGATCGCGACCAGGGGCTTGGTCCGTTCCGCCGCCACCTGAGCGAGGGCGTCCAGCCCGCGCGGCTCCCGGCCGGTCTTGGTCCGGCTGTCGAACACCGGACCGAAAGCCAGATAGTCGGAATCCGCTCCGGCGAACTCCCGGCGCGCCGCCGCGAGATCGTGCGTGGAGATCCCGATCGCGGCGTCGGGCCCCAGGATCGCGCGCGCCGCCGACGCGGGTAGATCCTGCTCGCCCAGGTGAACCCCCACGCAGGCGATGCGCGCCACGTCCACGCGATCGTCGACCAGCACGCGCGCCCCCGCCGCGCGGCCCAGGCTCGCGATGGATTCCACCGCCGGAAGAAGATCGCGGTCCGCCATGGCCTTTTCCCGAACCTGCAGGCAGCGCACGCCCACCGCGAGGAGCCGTTGCGCGATCGCGACGGGCTCGGCGCCGCCGCTCGCGGAGCGGTCGGTGATGGCGTAGATCCGGGGAAGTCGAAGGCTCACGCGGTTCCAGCCGTCCGGCTACGCCGACGCGGCGAACCGTTCCATGAAGCGCGTCGAGAGCCTGCCCGCGATGAAGTCGGGGTCGTCCAGGATCCGGCGATGCAGCGGGATGGTCGTCTTGATCCCCTCGATCACGAAGAAATCCAGCGCGCGGCGGCCCCGCCCGATCGCCTCCTCCCGATCCCGACCCCAGACGATGAGCTTGGCGATGAGCGAATCGTAGTGGGGCGGAATGAGATATCCCTGGTACGCCGCGGTGTCCACGCGCACACCCAGGCCGCCGGGCGGATGGAACGAATTGATTCGGCCCGGCGAGGGCGCGAACGTTACGGGATCCTCGGCATTGATGCGGAACTCGATCGCGTGGCCGCGGGGAGACATGTCCCGGTCCGCGAAGGACAGCGGCGCGCCGGCGGCGACCGCGATTTGCTCCTTGACCAGATCCAGCGCGGTGACCTCTTCGGTGATCGGGTGCTCCACCTGAAGGCGGGTGTTCATTTCCATGAAATAGAACCGGCCGTCGGAATCCAGCAAGAACTCCACCGTCCCCGCGTTCGTGTAATGGACCGCTTGGGCCGCGGCGACGGCGGCCTCGCCCATCTGGCGACGCAGGTCCTCATCCAGCACCGAGGACGGCGCCTCCTCGATCAGCTTCTGATGCCGGCGCTGGATGGAGCACTCGCGTTCTCCCAGGTGCCGGAGATTGCCGTGGGAATCGCCGAAGATTTGAAACTCGATGTGCCGCGGATCCTCGAGGTACTTCTCCAGATAGATCTCGCCGTTGCCGAAGGTCTTTTCGGCCTCCGCGCGCGCGGTGTCGAACGCGCTGGCGAGGTCGCGCTCGTCCCGGGCGACGCGCATGCCGCGGCCGCCACCGCCGGCGGACGCCTTGAGGATGACCGGGTAGCCCGCCTTGCGGGCCAGGGGAAGCGCCTCGTCCACCGATTCGAGGGCGCCCGCGGAGCCCGGAACCGTCGGAACTCCCACGGCGGCCACGGTGCGGCGGGCGACGGACTTGTCCCCCATCTTCCGAATCGCGTCGGGCGTGGGCCCGATGAACGCGATGTGGCAGTCCTGGAGGATCTCGGCGAAGTAGGCGTTCTCGGACAGGAACCCGTATCCGGGATGGATCGCGTCGGCCTCGGTGATCTCGGCCGCCGACACGATCGAGGAAATGTTCATGTAGGACGCCGTCGAAGGGTACGGTCCCACGCAGACGTCCTCGTCGGCATAGCGCACGTGGAGCGCGTCGCGGTCCGCTTCGCTGTAGATCGCCACGGTGCGGATTCCGAGCTCGCGGCAGGCGGAGATGATCCGCAGGGCGATCTCGCCGCGATTGGCGATGAGGATTTTCTTGAACATGCGGTGGGGGGAGGCGGCAGGCGGGAAACGCTCCGTCGAGCTTCTGGCCGGCGCCTTCGATCAGGCCGCCAGCCGGATCGCGAAGAGCTTCTCGCCGTATTCGACCGGCTGTCCGTTGCTCGGGTACACTGCGACGACCTCGCCCGCGACGTCCGACTCGATCTCGTTCATCAGTTTCATCGACTCGATGATGCAGAGAATCTTGCCCCTCGAGATCCGCTCGCCCACCTGGGCGAACGCGTCCGCCTCCGGGGACGCCGACCGGTAGAAGGTCCCCACGATGGGGGACGTGATGACGTGG
>JBDTXY010000085.1:0-9473 GCA_040005945.1 Acidobacteriota bacterium | reverse complement strand
AACATGGGGTGGATGCACGACACGCTGGACTACATGCGGATGGACCCGATCTTTCGCAAGTTTCACCACACGAATCTGACGTTCCGGCGGATGTACCAGTACTCCGAGAATTTCGTGCTGCCGCTCTCGCACGACGAGGTCGTACACCTGAAGGCGTCGCTGCTGTCCAAGATGCCGGGCGATGAGTGGCAGAAGTTCGCGAATCTGCGCTTGCTGCTGGCGTACATGTGGGCACAGCCCGGCAAGAAGCTGCTCTTCATGGGCGGCGAGATCGGCCAGTGGAAGGAGTGGAATCACGACACCAGCCTGGATTGGGACCTGCTGGAACACGAACGCCATGGCGGGATCCAGAGGTGGGTCCGCGACCTCAATCGCCTCTACGCGGGCGAGCCCGCGCTGCACGAGCTCGACTTCGATCCGCGGGGGTTCGACTGGATCGACTGCCACGACGCCGACCACAGCATCGTGTCGCTGATCCGCCGGGGCCAGGACCCCGGCCAGACGGTCGTCGCAGCATTCAATTTCACGCCGGTGCCCCACTATGGCTATCTGGTGGGTGTCGACACCGCGGGAGACTGGACCGAGATCGCCAACAGCGATGCCGTCGAGTACGGCGGCTCCGGCGTGGGAAATCGCGGCCGGGCGGTCGCGCTGGCGGTTCCGGCGCACGGCCGCTCCCACTCGATCGCCCTGACCCTGCCGCCGCTCGGAGCGGTCTTCTTGAGGCCCCCGCCTGCGGCCGAGGTGCTCTCCGCCGATGCGGCCGAGGCGGAGGCCGAGGCGCCGGCACCCGTGCTCGCGAGCTAGCGGGAAGAGGCCCTGTTGACCGAATCCAGCCCGGAACCATTCTCCGCCCCGGTCGGCGCGTCAAGCGCCGCTCAAACAAACCATTTCATCTGTATTCACGGGCACTTCTACCAGCCGCCCCGCGAGAATCCCTGGCTCGAGGCGATCGAGAGCCAACCGTCGGCATACCCGTACCACGACTGGAACCAGCGCATCGCCGCGGAGTGCTACGCGCCCAACGCGAACGCCCGGATCCTGGACGAGAAGAACCGCATCGTCGCGATCGTCAACAACTACGCTTCGATGAGCTTCAATTTCGGACCCACGCTGCTCTCCTGGCTCGAAGAGAATGAGCCCGAGGTCTCCCGCGCGATCTTAGCCGCCGACGTTGAGAGCCAGCGGCGCTTCGGCGGCCATGGCTCGGCGCTCGCCCAACCCTACAACCACATGATCCTGCCGCTGGCCAACTCGCGCGACCGGCGGACACAGATTCTCTGGGGCATTCGGGATTTTGTTTCGCGCTTCGGCCGCGCGCCGGAGGGCATGTGGCTGCCGGAGACCGCCGTGGATCTGGAGACCCTCGAGATTCTGGCGGAGCTCGGTATCGCGTTCACCATCCTGTCCCCGCACCAGGCCAGCCACATCCGGTCCATCGGCGCGCAGGACTGGCAGGACGTGCGCCAGACGGGGATCGACCCGACCAGCGCCTATCGCCTGATGCTGTCCTCCGGCCGCACGATCGCGCTCTTCTTCTACGACGCGCCGATTTCTCATGCCGTGGCCTTCGACCGGCTCCTCTCCCGGGGCGAGCTGCTCTCCGACCGTCTCCTGGGCGCGTTCTCGGACGCGCGGTCGCGGCCCCAGCTCGTGCACATCGCGACGGACGGCGAGACCTTCGGGCATCACCATCGCCACGGCGACATGGCCCTGGCCTACGCGCTCCACCGGATCGCGTCGGGGCCGCTGGCCCGGCTGACCAACTACGGGGAATTCCTGGAGACGCATCCGCCGACGCACGACGTCCGCATCCTGGAGAGCTCGTCCTGGAGCTGCTCTCACGGTGTGGAGCGCTGGAGGAGCGATTGCGGATGCCAGACCGGAGCGCATCCGGGGTGGAATCAGAAATGGCGCGCGCCGCTGCGGGACGCGCTGGACTGGCTCCGCGACGCGCTCACGCCGCTCTACCAGGGGCAGGCGCTCGCGCTGATCGCGGATCCCTGGGCCGCGCGCGACGACTACATTCGGGTCGTCCTGGATCGCTCGCCGGAGAGCGTCCGCAAGTTCTTCCATCAACACGCCGCGCGCGAACTGTCGCCGCAGGAGCGCACCACGGCATTGAAGCTGCTGGAGATGCAGCGCCACGCGCAGCTGATGTACACGAGCTGCGGCTGGTTCTTCGACGACATCGGAGGCATCGAAGCGCGCCAGATCATCCAGTACGCTGGCCGGGCCATCCAGCTCGCGCGTGAGCTTTCCGGCGTCGACCTGGAGGAGGAGTTCCTGGCCCGGCTGGAGAAGGCTGTGAGCAACTCCCCGGATGTGCGCGACGGCCGCCATGTCTACGAGGAATCCGTGCGGCCTGCGATGGTCTCCCTGGAGCGCGTCGGCGCGCACTACGGCGTCAGCTCGCTCTTCACGGAATATGGCGAGCACGCCCGCGTCTACTGCTATCGCGTGACGCGGGAGGATTACCGCGTGCTCACGAGCGGCCGCGCGCGCATGGCTCTGGGCCGCGCCAAGGTCGCGTCCGAGATCACCGAGGAGTCGCTGCGCGTGGCCTTTGGGGTGCTCCATCTGGGCGACCACAACCTCTCCGGCGGCGCCTTTCGGGACACCGCGGAGGGGGCTTACGAGCGGGTGGTGGACGAGCTCGCGGAGCCGTTCCGCCAGGCGGACTTGCCCGCGATCCTCCGATTGGTCGACAAGAACTTCGGCACCGGCGTCTACGCGCTGCGGCTGCTCTTTCGGGACGAGCAGAAGCAAGTGCTGGGCGAGATCCTGCGCTCGGTCCTGGGACGGGCGGACGAGGTCTATCGGCAGCTCTACCAGGAGCACGCCCCGCTCATGCGCTTCCTGTCCAGCCATGGCGTCGCCCAGCCGCGGGGCTTTCGGCTGGCGGCGGAGCTGGCTTTGAACACCGGTCTCCGTCAGGCGCTGGAAGCGCCCGAGCCGGACACGGCGCGCGTCCAAGGGATCCTGGAAGAAGCCCGCGACGTCGGGATCCAGCTTCACGAGGATGGGCTGGGGCTGACCGTGGAGCAGACCCTCGAACGGTTGACCGAGGGGCTTCGCGCCGCGCCGGCGGACCTCGAACGCCTCGAGAACCTGGAGCGCATGGCGGGCCTGGCTCTGACCCTCCCGTTCGAGGTCGACTTCTGGAGGGTCCAAAACGCCTATTACCAAATGCTCGTGCAACTTCTCCCGAGCCGCCGGCGGGAAGCGCAGGGCGGGTTCGACGACGCCGCGAAGTGGGTCGAGCGGTTCCTCGCGCTGGGTGAAAAACTGTCGGTCAAGGTCGACGAGCTCGCGCCATGAGTCGGCGTAGCTGTTCCAACCACAGCGGTTAGCTCGCCGCCGGTCTGCTACACTACGCAGTGAATTGACGCCCGTCCTCGAAAAAGCGTTCCGGGTATCAGGGGTACCCGAGAAGCTCCTCCCGCTCTTCGCCCTGTCCCACGACCTGCGCTGGACGTGGCGGCCCGAGGTGCGAGCGCTCTTCGAGTTCCTAGACCCCGAAGCCTGGAAGCGGGTCCGCGGCAATCCGGTGAAGCTCTTTCGCGAGGTCCCGGCCGACCGGCTCTGGCGCGCGGCCGAGGACCCGGCATATCAGTCCGAGCTGTTCGCCATGGTGCGGAGGCTGACCGAGGAGGACCTCGCCGAGCCCAAGCACGCCGGAGCCCGGGAGCTCGTCGCGCACGGGGAACGGGTCGCGTACTTCTCGGCCGAGTTTGGCTTGACCGAGGTGCTGCCGATCTACGCGGGAGGATTGGGGGTTCTGGCCGGGGATCTCCTCAAGTCCTCGAGCGATCTGGGTGTTCCCCTGGCCGGAGTCGGCCTCTTCTATCGCGAAGGCTATTTCCGCCAGCTCTTGGACGTGGAGGGAAGACAGACGGAGGCCTATCCGATTCTGGAGCCCGAGGAGCTGCCGATTTCGGTGGCCGAGACTTCGGACGGATCCCCCTCCACGGTTTCCGTCCAGTTGGCCGGCCGCTCCGTGCAGCTCTTGATCCGCCTGGCCCGCGTCGGCCGGGTCCCGCTGCTCCTACTGGACTCGAACCTCCCCGAGAATGAGCCGCCCGATCGCGAGATCACACAGCGGCTGTACGGCGGCGGCCACGAGATGCGTCTCCAGCAGGAGATCGTGTTGGGAATCGGCGGCTCGCGCGCCCTGGACAAAATCGGCTGGGAGTCCACGATCCGCCACATCAACGAGGGCCACGCGGCCTTCGTCTCGCTCGAGAAGATTCGCCGTCTGGTGCAGGAGGAGCACCTGAGCTTCGCCGAGGCCCGCGAGGTCGCGGCGACGGGCAACGTCTTCACCACGCACACGCCCATCCCGGCGGGCATCGATGTCTTCTCCCCGGACCTGCTCTGGAAATACTTCGGTGCGTACGTCAACGACCTGGGCTTGACCTTCGACGAGTTCTTCGATCTGGGGCGCGAGGTCGGCGACCAGCGCCGCGAGCTGTTCTCGATGGCCGTGCTGGCCATGCGTCTCTCGACGCATCAGAACGCGGTCTCCCGCCTCCATTCCCACGTCTCGCGAAGGCTGTGGCGCGGCGTGACGCCGGACCTGCCGCTGGCGGAAGTGCCGATCCGCGCGATCACCAACGGAGTGCACCCGGCGACATGGACGGCCCCCCAGATCGCGGCGACCGGAGTGGCCGAGCGGCCGGAGGCGGTAGACCGCGCGGAGCTCTGGCGGGCGCACGAGTCGTTGCGCAGCGGACTGGTGAGCCTGTGCCGGGAGAAGGTCAGCGAGGAGCGGCGGCGGCGCGGGTTGCGCGAAGAGGAGGTCGAGGAGACCGTCCGGATGCTGGACCCGCGTGCCCTGACGATCGGGTTCGCTCGCCGGTTTGCCACCTATAAGCGCGCGACGCTCTTGTTCCGCGACCCCAAACGGCTGGAGTACCTCCTCCATCAATTGGGCCGTCCGGTCCAAATGCTGTTCGCGGGCAAGGCGCATCCGCGCGACGAAGACGGCAAGGAGTTTCTCCGGACGGTCGCGCAGGCTTCCGAGCGCCCCGAATTCAAAGGACGGATCGTGTTCCTTCCCGACTACGAAATGGCTCTGGCGCGGGCTCTGGTGGCCGGCTGCGACGTCTGGTTGAACACGCCCGAGCGGCCGCGGGAGGCCTCCGGCACGTCGGGGATGAAGGCGGCGATGAACGGCGGCCTCAACCTCTCGGTCTTAGACGGCTGGTGGGACGAGGCGCCCCATGACGAGGCGGGATTCGTCGTGGGCGAGGCCAAGGATCATGCTCCCGACGAAGAGGTGGCCCAGGCCTTGTTCGACGCGCTGGAGCAAAAAGTGCTGCCGATGTTCTTCGATCGCGACGTGGCGGGGCTGCCGAACCGTTGGATCGACCGCATGATCGTGGCCGCTTCGCGGGTGGCCAAGACGTTCTCGTCGGATCGGATGGTCTCGGAGTACCTGGAGCAGTGCTACGTTCCGGGCGCCTTCCGCCGGCGCGCGCTGAAGGACTCGGACCGCGCACGCCTCAAGAGTCTGGTGGCCTGGAAGCAGCGGCTCGCCGAGGCGTGGCCGCTGGTTCGCTTCGAGAGCGTGGAATTCCAGCCCAATCCCAGCACGCTGCCTCTGGGCGCGCCGATCGACATCGTGGCGCGAGTGCATCTGGGCGTCCTGGACTCCAGCGAGGTCGCCGTGGAGCTTTTCGAGGGGCCCCTGGAGGTGGACGGCACCCTGGAATCCGGGACGGCGGTGCGTCTGGAGCCCGCCGGCCGGGAAGCGGAGGTCGGAATCTTCCGCCTGTCGCACAGGAAGCCCGCCGGAGAGGGGCTGGGGTACACGCTGCGGCTGCGCCCGTTTCACGTGGATCTGGCGCATCCGAATGAGACGGGCCTCGTGCTGTGGTGGGGCAAGCGGAGCCGCGAGGGCGTTCCCTACAACGGATAAAGTTCCTGGTCGCGTCCATCGCCAGGAACCCGAGCGCATGATTCGCCAGGCTGGAATTCTCCTTCATCCGACTTGCCTGCCCGGTCGTTACGGCATCGGAGACGTCGGGCCCGAGGCCGACCGATTCCTGGACTGGGCGGAGGCGGCGGGGCAGACGCTCTGGCAGGTCCTGCCGATTGCGCCGACGTACGGAGGTTCCCCGTACACCTGCGCCTCCGCCTTCGCCGGCAACCCGCTGTGGATTTCGCCGGACCTGCTTGTCTCGGAAGGGTTCCTCCCTCCGGAGGCCCTGGCCGAGGTCCCCGCATTTGCGACCGACGCCGTTGATTTCGGCCCTGCCGCATGGTGGAAGGACACGATCCTGCGCCGCTCCTGGGCTCACTTTCTCGAGCACGGAACTCCGGCGCAGCAATCCGCCCTGGCGTCCTTCACGGACGCTCCCGAGCAAGCGCGCTGGCTGGCGGACTGGTCTCTTTTCGAGGCCCTCAAGCGGGATTTCGGAGGGCGGGCGTGGCCGGATTGGGAAGACGACCTCGCGCGCCGGGATCCCGACGCGCTGCGCCTGGCGACGCTGGCGGTCGAAGGCGAGGTGAAATTCCAGTCCTATCTGCAATTCCTCTTTTTCCGGCAGTGGGGCAGTCTCCGTCTGCGCGCGCGGCAACGCGGCATCCGCATCGTCGGCGACATTCCCATCTACGTGGCCTACGACAGCGCCGACGTCTGGGCGCATCCGGAGCTCTTCGCGCTGGATGCCCGCTTGCAGCCGACGGAGGTCGCCGGCGTCCCGCCGGACTACTTCAGCGAAACGGGCCAGCTCTGGGGCAACCCGCTCTACCGCTGGGATCGCATGGAAGCCGACGGGTTCGCGTGGTGGGTGGACCGCATCGCCGCGGGACTTCGCGTCTGCGACCTGCTGCGCATCGATCACTTCCGCGCGTTCGCCGCCTACTGGTCCGTGCCCGCCTCGGAAGCCACGGCGTTGAACGGACGATGGGTGGCCGGGCCCGGCCGCAAGCTCTTCGACACGGCGCGCAAGGCGCTGGGAGGGCTGCCGCTCCTGGCCGAAGACCTCGGCGACATCTCGAAGGACGTGCGCGACTTGCTGGCGCAGCTTCGCATCCCGGGCATGAAGATCCTGCAGTTCGGGTTCTACGGCTCCGACAGCGAGTACCTGCCCCATCGATACCCGCGCGACTGCGTCGTGTACACGGGCACCCACGACAACGACACCGCCCGCGGCTGGTACGCGGGGTTGAAGCACGAGGAGCGGCAGCGCGTGTACGACTACCTGGGCTCGGACGGGCACGAGATCGAGTGGGATCTGATTCGCGCCGCCCTGACCTCGGTGGCCGCGCGCGCGATCGTTCCGCTCCAGGACGTGCTGGGCTTGGGCAGCGAGGCGCGGATGAATGTCCCCTCCCACCCGGGAGGAAATTGGCGGTGGCGCGCTCCGGAGGAGGCCTTTCGTCCGGACCTCGCGCAGCGTCTGCGCCGTCTGACCGAGCTTGCGGGTCGGCTCCCCCCGCGCGCCTAGTTCGTCTCGGCCAGAAAAACCGACAGGAGCACGCTGACGACCGAGACGATCAGGGCGCCCAGGATCGCGGTCCAGCAGCCGTCGACGTGAAAGTTCAAGCCCAGCGCGGTCGCCATCACGCTCGTCAGCCAGAGCATCCCGCCGTTGATCACCAGGGCGAAGAGGCCGAACGTCACGAAGATCAGGGGCAGCGTCAACAGCTTCAGCGCCGGCCGGATGAACGCGTTGACCACACCGAACAGAAGCGCGACGCCCAGAAACGGAAGCGGTCCTCCCTCGTAGTGGATGCCAGGCACGATCTGGACCGCCACCCAGAGCGCCACCGCGTTGATGAACAGCCGAAGCCAGAATCGCATCGCGTCCTCCTCGCGCCTAAGGGTATGCGAGCCGTCAGTGCAGCAGCTCCGCTCGGACCCCGCTGTCGGCGGGAGCCTCCACGTCCTCCGGAAAGCGCGAGGTGACGAACAGATTGACCACCGCCAGCGCCGCGAGGATCGCGAAGATCGGCAGCAGCGAGCGCTCGATCGCCGCGCGGAACACGGCGGGCGTGACCGCTCCCGCTCCGGCCGATGGTGTCCCCACGGCCAGCAGCCGGCCCGCGCTGTCCGCGGCCGCGCCCAGCCGGTGGCTCAGCCCCGCCGCGAGCAATCCGCCCATCGCGCCGACGCCGATCGAGCCGCCGATGGTTCGGAAGAACGGGACCAGGCTCGTCGCGACACCGCGCTGGCGCTCCGCCACCACGTTCTGAATCGCCAGGACCTGCGACATGGACGAGGGCCCCAGTCCCGCGCCGATCACGGCGCAGGCGGCGCTGATCCACGGCACCGAGGCGTTGCACCACGCGGCCACGCTCAACGCGATCAGGCCCGCGAGGATCAGGATGGCCCCCCAGCGCGCGGTCGTGCGGAATCCAAACCGGACGATCAGCCGTGCGGCCACGGCCGCCGAGATCGCCCAGAGGAACACCAGCGGCGTCACGACGGCTCCCGCGGCTCCGGCCGTCCCGCCCCGCGCGCCCTGGACGAACAGCGGCACGAACGTGTCCACGCCGTAGATCGTGGTTCCCAGCAGGACGCCGGCCAGATAGGGAGCCGCCGTGCGAACCTGCCGAAACAGATCGGGCGGGATCAGGGGATGCTGGCGGCGAGTCTGGAGGCGAACGAAGAGGGCCAGCGACGCTGCGGAGACCACGAGCAGGGCGAGACGCACGAGAATGCCGGCTCCCCGGGAGCCGGTCGCCTGCAGGACCGCGAAAAGCAGAGCGGTGACGCCCGCGGCCAGGCTCGCCGCCCCTGCCACGTCGAGCGGATCGGGCAGCGTGGCTCGGGACTCCACCATCTGCGTCCAGACCAGGGCGAACGCCAGCAGCCCCAGCGGAATGTTGATCGCGAAGATCGATCGCCAGCCGAACGAGACCGTCATCCAGGCGCCCATGAGCGGCCCGACCAAGCTCGCGAACCCCCAGACTCCGGAGAAGAGTCCCTGAATGCGCGCGCGCTCCTTGAGCGAGTAGAGATCGCCCGACACCGTCAGCGCGATGGGAATCAGCCCGGCCGCGCCCAGGCCCTGCGCGCCCCTCGCCAGGATCAACTGGGGCATGGACCGGGCGAGGCTGCACGTCACCGCGCCCGCCAGGAACACTGCGATGGCGATCAGCAGAATGCGCCGCCGGCCGTAGATGTCGGCCAGGCGCCCGTAGATCGGCATCATGACCGTGGCGGTGAGCAGGTAGATCGAGAACACCCACGAGTAGAGCGGCAATCCGCCCAGGTCGCCGATGATCGTCGGCATCGCGGTCGAAACGACGGTCGACTCGAACGACGCCAGCGCCGTGACGAGGACGAGCGCGGCCGTGACCGCCCGGCGGCGTTTGGGGTCGAATCGCGGGGGCGGAGCGCTCGTCACGCGGCGGCGAGAGTAGCACCACGTCGCTCCTCGGGGATCGCGTTGCTACGCGACCCCTGCGGGCTCCCGCATCGCGAACCTCCACCCTCCTTCGTCGGGTGACTATTCGCG
>JBDTXY010000084.1:0-9482 GCA_040005945.1 Acidobacteriota bacterium | reverse complement strand
GATCCGCGTCGAGAGCGAAGATCGATCCGGCGCGAAAGTCCGAGACCAGACGCGGGCGACCCTTCTCGTCCCGGTGGGCCAGACCGCCATCGAGGCCGGCCAGCCACAGGCCGCCTCGTCCATCTCCCGAGAGGGCGAAGACGCGCCGGATCGCGCCGGAGTCTTGCAGCTCCTCCCGTCTCACTCCGCCGGCCACCCAGCGGAATAATCCGTCTCGCGCGCCAATCCACAAGCCACCCGATCCGTCCTCACGGATGGCAAAGACGTTCTTGATCGAGAGTGCGTCCGCGACGGTCCACGAGGTGCGGCGGCCATTCCGAAGCCGAACGAGCCCGGCGCCCCGCGTGCCGATCCAAATGCTCCCGTCCGGACCTTCGCAGAGCGAGAAAATCTCGCTGCCGAAGGCTCCCGCCTTGCCGTGGATCGTCAGGCGTTCATCTCGCCATGAGTAGAGCGCTCCGTCCCGAGACGCGATCCAGATCCCGCCGGATCGCGACGGCGCCAGGGCCCGGACGTTGATCAGCGGAGAGGATCGCTTCAGAAGCTCGTCGAGGCTGCGGAAATGGGTTCCGTCGAACCGGAAGAGCCCTTCATTGGTCCCCACCCAGAGGTAACCGTCGCCCGAACGAGCCAGCGCTTGGATGTTGTCGCTCGAGAGACCCTCGTGGATTCCCCAGGCGTCATGGTCGAAAGCGCGCAGAGGGTCCTTGAAGATGGGCTCGCCGCCCGCGGCCGAAAGGGAATGCAACGCGAGCATCCCGAGGCTCGCGAGCAAGGTACCCAAGCCGCGGAGACCGTCCGCTCCGACTTGCGACCCGTGGCCCATTGCGCCCCCAACGCATCCGGCAGGACCGTATGGTGGATGGGGCTCTCCCGAGGCAGCCCTGAGTCCGCTACGAAAGATCGGCTGACCGGATAGGTAGTCAGACGCAAGGAGCGGAGTTCGGGTTTACCCTTCTTTAAGAATTCTTTAACATTAATGATTCAATGAGTTCCGGAGGGTGGTCGCCTCGCCCGCCCATCCGTAGGGGGACGACGATGGTCGAGCGCGCAGTGTTGGGAGCAGCCGAAACGGTGTCGATGGCGGGCGAAGACCGCATACAGGCGGTCCGTCAGCCCGCGTAGCGGCCGGGAGCCCAAGATCCGTCCCAGCGCCCGCGCCCTCGGGAGAAGCTGAAGGACCCGAGCGACCGCGGCGCCTCCGTTCCAAACCCGGCCGTCGGCGCCCACGACCTGGAGGGAGTCGTCATAGTCCTCCCACGGAATCTGGGGGAATCGATCGCGCACGCCGAGAGCCTGCGAGGGGACGATCTCCAAACGTTCCTCGCGATCCCAGCCGCGCCAGGTCTCCACGATCCGGGAACAGACGGCGCACGCACCGTCGTAGATGACCGTGTACACCCCGCTGCTCCAAGGCGAGTCCTCGCCCACCTAGTACGCCATTGCCCTTTCGATCGTGGCTTGTTCATCGGACTCCGCGCTCTGGCGCCGCGGCAGCGGCAACGGGAACTTCCTCGCGCCGAATTCTTCTTGGATCGGACGGAGGTAGAGGATCAGCGCTCCGGCCATCGTCAGAGAAAAGCTGAAGAGCCCCTGGATCAGGGCAATCCCGCCATGGAATGCCACGCCGGCGATCAGGAACGGGCGCCATGCCCGTTTGGGCATGACGAGGGCGGCGAACAAGAAGAGCTCCAGCACCATGGACCCCCAGGTCATCAGGGACACCGTGATGCCGTTCTGGAGCAGGGGCAAGAGAATTGACCGAAGCCAGGGCGGGGCGCCAAACGTCGGATCGGTGAACCAGTAATACAGGACCGTGCCGTCGACCCATTCCGGAACCTTCATCTTCCCGACGGCGGCGTGGAGGTAGATCCCCGCGACCTGGATCCGAATCGCGAGCAGCGCGGAGAGAGCGATCACACGCATCACGGCTTCACGCGCGGGATTCGCACGGGGGCTTCGGGCGACCCAATGCCAGCGGCGGTCGTCGGTCAATGTCAGAGGGAGCATGAGAAGTGTCAGGACTGCGGCGACCTGATCGCCTCCGTCGATGGTCATCGCCGAGGACTGGAGACTGAAGGCGATCCACCAGTGAGGCAGTCCGGTGACGCGGGGGCGCCAGCCCGAAGCCACAACGGCGAGGATTGCCACGGCGAGCCAGCGCGCGAGCTCCAGGTGGGATCGGCCGAAGAGACAGAACAGACCGATTTCACCCATGCCGAAGCAGTTCGGGCATGTCGCAACACCGGAGGCGGGACGGAACAAAGTGCTGGCGGGATTGAAGAGAAGTGTCAGCAGTGTGGCCGACGCAATGACCGTTCGCGCGACACCGTAGACATTCGTCCACGGATCGATTCGCTCGCTCCAGTCCGCGGCGAGCCTTGGGATCTTATTCACAGGTCACCTCCATTCGCGCGACCCGGGATGGCATCGTGATCTTGCGGGACGAACGACTCCACGCCCAGGGCACGGGCTTCTGGAGAGCGAATCCCAAAGAGCCGCAGAGCTGCGGATCGGGAGAGGGATTGCGCACCACCTTCACGGCCGCCGTCCGCTCCAGGCAACGCTCGACGGATTCCTTGCAATCGCTCCACGACGGGCTGGGAATCTCGGCGATCAGCAGACCCGTCTCGATGCCGGTGGCTCGGGGCCGGCGACTCAGGCCAAACGCATGGCTGGGAAGCGCGTTGGGCCCGCGTGCGGCCGTGACCCACCGACCGGTGGCCTCGCGCCGCATCGTCAGCAGGCGCTCCTCCCGCGGGTCGCGGGTGAAGAAGGCCCACCCCTCCGGGATCCACATCAGCGAGCGCAGCTGCGTCTCGAACGGCAGCCTGACCGGATTGAAAGGCATGCCTCCGTGCACGGCGTAGGCGAAGAGGACGGACCACAGGCCCAGAAGCGCCAGGGACGCGCCACCGGCGGCGCGGGCCGCCGCCGATGGCGTTTCACGTTTGGTTGTGCCCGTGGCGCGTTCCATGCGATCGATCTCCGATGAGTGCGCCACGGCCGGCTCAGCGAGGACTCGAAGCCAGCCGGCTCGCGATGAGATTGACGTACATCTCGCCAGAGAGCCCCTGGGCCTTGTCGCCGGTGCCTGTACCCGGGTCCACGGGGATCATGACGACAACCACGGCCACCAGCGCCGCCACGATCGCGGCAACGGCCACCATCACCACCAACCAGATGAACGTCTCCTCTTGGGGCACCGGTCGGGGATTTCCCAGGCGGTCCTGTTCGATTTGATTGAGAAGACGCGTGCCGGCATCTCCGATCGCCCGTTGAATGCGGAGGTGATCCCCGCTCTGCACGTCGTCGGCGAATTGCGTCATGAAGGCGGGATCCTGCTGCGCGATCTCATTCATGAGGCGTTGCTGCAATTCCTGAACTGCCGGCGAGTCCGGGTCGTAACCCAGGCTCCAGGCCTTCTCCCAGGCCTCGGGAAAAACCTGACCGACCGGGCCGGCGCCGAGGAGCAGCCCTCGGAAGAGCGTCTGCCCGTCGTACGGGGCGGTCGTGTTCTGTGAAAGGCCGCCCGTCGGAACGCCGATGAGGACGAGAGCGAAAATGAGGGCGGATGCGACGAACCGGAAAGGGGGGTGGGTGTTCATGAGACTCTCCTTTGAAATCGGTCGCCTCAAATAGCGAGGCGCTCCGTGATCCACTGCACGTACATGTCTCCCTCGAGGCTACGGTCCGTCGTGTTTCCCGAGCCGCCGCCGGGATGGACCGGAATCCAAAAGGCCACGGCCGCGAAGACGGCTGCGATGACGACGAAGGCTGCGACGGCCACGGACACGGCGATCCAAACGCCGTGGTCCACTTCGCCCTTGTTCGTGGATGTGTCCATCATGCCGTCGGCCCGCATCTGGTCGATCAGCTTCTTGATTGCGCTGCCGACAGCGCCCTGAACGCGGAGTTGATCTCCGCTCTGCATGTCCTCGGCGAATGCCGACAGGAAGGCCGGGTCTCGGTGAGCGATTTCTGCAATGAGCCGCTCGCGAACCGCGGTCGCGGCCGCGTCCTCCGGGGCGTAGCCCATCGTCCTGGCGTCCTTCCAGACCTCCGGAAAGAGGTCGCCGACGGGCCCGACGCCGAAGAGGATGCCGCGAAACAGCGTCTCTCCGTCGTAGCGCGGAGATGTCTGACCCTCCGCGCCTGCCGGCATTCCCGTGAGAATGACTCCGGCGAGGGCCAGGATCGCGACGGCCTGCCGCAGCGTCCGCCGGGGAAAGGAGTGCGATGTTCTCTCTTTCATGATTGAGTCCTTTCTGTGGTCTCGCCGTTTCAGGCGGCCAGCCGAGTTGCGAGCAGGTCGACCAAGATTTCGTTGCGGAGCTTCTGGTCGTTGCCCCCTCCACCGGGATCGATCGGCACCAGGAAAATCACGCTATCGGTGACGAGCGCGATGGCGGTGTCGCGATAGATCCAGGCATACGTATTGATTCCGATGACCGTTGCCGTGTGCGTCTTGATGATCGTGTCGGCGGTCGGCCCCTGTGCCTCCGACGACCGCAGGACCGAGTCGATCCGTCCCGCGCTCTCCGCTAGAATCCCCTGGATGAGGAGCCGATCGCCGCTGGACATCGCGCGTCCGAAGCGATCGAAAAAGCTCGGGTCGTCGGCGGCGAGGCGTCCGAGAAGAGCGGTCTGGTCACCCGTCAGCGGCGCGTCGGGGTCAGGATGGGGAAGACCGGTCAGGCTCCAGATCTCCGGCAGCATCCGCGCGACGGGGCCGGAGCCGAAGAAGAGCCCTCGAAAGATTGTCTCGCCCTCGAGGGGCAAGTTCGACGGCGCATCGCTTGAGGCACAGAGAAGGGGAGTTCCCACCAGAGCGGAGACCAGGAGCATGAGAGCGAAGCGGCGGTTGCGGGAACCGCAACGAATCCGAGCCATTCGAGCCTCCTTTCGTTTGCCCGTGTTTGGGCGCTCCCTTCCAGAGCAACGCCGCCGCCAAAGATTCGGAGCGGTGTTTCTCTCGTGGAATCAGAACCTTGTGGATTGCACGCCAGAATTGTCAGAGTCGCGGCCGGGTCCGGGCCGCCCCGCCGACACGACAAACGCGTGCGACTTTCTCATGGCGCAACGGGTTGTTCCGATTCGAAACGGAGGTGGGACAGAGCGGACCCGGCGTCGGTTCGGAAGGCGCCCGGTCGAAAGATCTTTCGGCGCGTCGGCGAGGGAGCTGGAGTCAGTCGCCCTCGAAGGCCGATACCCTCAAGCCGTATTTCTTGACGAGGCGGCCGAAGGAGCGGCGTTCGTGCTTGGCTTCCCGAGCCGCCCGGGTCACGTTGCCCGAATGCCGGCGGCGCAGATCGTCGACGTACCCCTTCTCGAACGCGGCCACGGCCTCGTCCCGAGCCGCGCGAAACGGGCGACCGAAATCGGACTCCATGGCCTCGCCGCCGGGAAGCGCGATCTCCGGCGCCGAGATCTGGCACTCCGAGGAAAAGACCACCGCCCGCTGCAGGACCGTGCACAGCTCGCGCACGTTTCCGGGTTAGTTGTGGCGTGAGAGTTTTCGCCAGGCCGCCGGCGAGAGGGTGGTTGCTTGAGGCGAACGGCTTCGTCCAAGTCGCGGTTGATGGCGGCCAGCACGCCCGCGTGCAGAAATGCGGGCGCGAACGTGCTCCAGGAGGCGCGCTCGAACTGCACGGGGAAGTCCGCATGAAGCGCGGCGAGAAGCTCGCGATCGGCGCGCGGCTCGGACTCGACGACAAGAAGGCGGTGCGTCATGGCCTTCTCCTCCTCCGGGCAACCGGTTGAGAAGGCAGTCTTGCCCGCCCGCGGGATCGAGAACAGGGACCCTGGTTAGTGACTCTTCTCGAACTTCGAATTGATGGACTCGGGGTCATCCTCGAAATGGAAGAAGCCCCGCCGGAGCGCGGAGGTGGCCGCCTGCGTCCGATCGGCGGCGCCCATCTTCTCCAGCAGCTTGTTGACGTGGCTCTTGACCGTGGCCTCCGCGATGCCGAGCGCCGCGCCGATCTCCTTGTTGCTGCGGCCGCCCACGATCAAGCCGAGCACTTCGGTTTCCCGGTCGGTCAGCGCGGTGTTCGGGAACCGCTCCGCCAGGCGCATGGCCACCGACGGAGGGATGACCCGGCGGCCGGCGTAGACCGCGCGAATCGCGGCGACCAACTCCGCCTCCGGGAGGTCCTTGAGGAGATAACCCGAGGCGCCCGCCTGGAGTGCCTGGAATATGTCCTCGTCGCCGTCGTAGGTGGTCAGGATGAGAATGCGGCCGCCCGGGAACTCGCGGCAGATGGATCGGGTGGCCTGCAGCCCGCTGGCGACGGGCATCCGCAGGTCGATCAACGCCACGTCCGGCCGCAGGGTGCGGAAGGCCTCGTACGCCTCGGCGCCGTCGGCGGCCTGGGCGACGACCTGGATGCCGGGGTCTCGCCCCAGAATCGCCGCGAGGCCTTCCCGCACGACCGGGTGGTCGTCAGCCAGCAGAACGCGAATTGGCGCGGGTCTGGTCATGGGTTCGATCTCCTATCGGTTGCCGAGACTTCAAGGCGAGGCGCAGGCGTTGGATCTCGGAGTCCAGGGGAACGCGAATCGACACGACCGTCCCGCGGCCCGAGCGGCTGCGCAGCGTCAGCCGGCCGTGCACCCGCTGTGTGCGCTCGCGCATGCCGAGCAGGCCGAAGTGGCCGCGTGCGAGGGGGGCGAGGGTGGGATCGAAGCCGCGGCCGTCGTCGCTGACCGTGAGACGGATCGCCTCCCGTTCGTAGGCGATCCCGACGCGGATCGTGCTCGCGTCGGCGTGGTGAAGCGCGTTGGTGATCGCTTCCTGCCCGAGGCGTTCGAGCTCCTCCTCGACCGCGTCGGGAATGGGCCGAATCGTTCCGCGCGAGCGAACCTGGATGCTGGTCTTCGACGGGGGAGTCGTTCCGGCAACAAAGTCGGAGAGCGCCGTCGCCAGGCCGCCTTCTTTGGAGGATCGGCGCCGGAGATCCCAGACGGCGCGGCGGGCCTCCGCGAGGCTGTGGCGCGCGGTCTGTCGCACGCGGTCGACGTGGTGCCGCGCGACCTCGGGCGAGCTCGACAGGGTCGCCGAAACGGACTCCAGATGGAGCAGGATCGCCGTGAAGCCCTGCGCGAGCGTGTCGTGCACGTCCCGCGCGAGCCGGGCGCGCTCCTGGAGCACGGCGTCGAATCGATGGCGAAGCTGGCGGAGGCGCATCCGATGGAGCGCCCACGCGAGCCCGATCGCGGCAGCAGCGCAGAGGCTCGCGAACCAGAACGTTTGATAGAAATGGGGAGAGACGGTCAGCGCGAGCCGGAGGGGCGATTCGTTCCACGTCCCATCGCCGTTGCCGGCCGCCACGCGAAATTGGTAGGAGCCCGGGGGAAGATTCATGTATTCGGCGGTGCGTCGGCTCCCCGCGTCCACCCAATCTCGATCGAAGCCCTGAAGCCGATAACGAAACCGGAGACTCTGCGGGTCAAGAAGGCTCAGGGCCGTGTACTGGATCGACAGCAGTCGTGTTCCCGGCTCCAGGCGCACATGTTTCAGATTCAGCGGACGCTGGTCCGCGAGGACGTTCTCGATCCGGACGGAAGGCGGCGCGCGAGGTGCCTCGATCCGGGGATCGATAAACGTGACCCCGGCCTCCGTTGCGAACCACAGTCGTCCCTCGCGATCCCTCCATCCCGCGGGCTGTGATCCGCCCGAACATGTGCCGTTCGGAATGCCGGCCGCCGCACCGTAGTGCGTCACGTGGACCTTGCCGCCGGGTTTCAGGCTCGCGAGGTCGCGTTTCTGGACGCGGCACACTCCGTTGCGTCCAGAAAGCCAGAGCGATTCGGACGAATCTTCCAAAATCTGAAATATCACGTCGCCGCAGAGGCCCGAGCGAGTCGTGAAGGCGGAAATCCTTCCGCTCTCCAGGCGTCCCAGGCCGCCTCGTGTGCCGATCCAGAGGATCCCGCGCGCGTCCTCGTGGAGGGAAAGGACGGCGTTGGAGGGCAGGCCGTCGTCCTGAGTAAAAGCCGTGACTTGATCCTTTTTCCGACGAAATAGTCCCCGGCTCGTCCCGATCCAGAGGCTCCCGTCGCGTCCGGCCAGAAGCGAAAAAATCCGATGTGGGTTTGGATCTTCCGAGAACATGATCGGGATAGGGCGGCCATTTTGGAATCGGTAGAGCGCGCCGCGCCCGGTTCCGAACCAAAGCGCCCCTTCGCGGTCCTGGCCGATCGCAAGGACGCCGTTGTTGCCTCGTTCCTGATCGGCGCCGAGAACAGTGATGAGACGTCCTCGATCGAACTTGGCGAGTCCGCCTCCGGCTGTCCCGACCCAAAGGACTCCGTCTCTATCTTGGAACAGCGAAGCGACGCGGTTGGCCGGAAGTCCCTGGCGCGTTCCGTAGGTCTTCCAAGTTCCGTTCCTCAATCGGGCGAGGCCGCCCTCGTCACCCTTCCCGTTGCCCCGGGTTCCGACCCAGATGTCCCCAGCGGTATCCTGAAGGACAGCGCTCACCATGTTCGTGGGAAGACCGTCATCTCGGTCGTAGGTCGCGAAGATCTTGGGCTTGAAGCGGTGGAGCCCGCCACCCCGCGTGCCGACCCACACACTTCGCTCGTCGTCCCGGCAAATCGAGAGTATCGTGTCGCTCTCCAGAACGTCTCGCGCGAGTCCGATCTCGAAGCCTTCTCGAGAAAATCGGGTCAGCCCGCCGCCTTTCGTGCCGATCCAAAGGGTTCCATCCGCCTCGGCGGCGATAGCCGTCAAAGGTTCGCTCGGGTCACCGGGGCGTTGTCCGTATCTCTCAAACTTGCCGTCTCTCCATCGGGCGAGGCCGCCCCCGACCGTGCCGACCCAGAGATTGCCCTGACCGTCGCCTCCTAAGGAGAACGTCTTGTCAGACGGCAGGCCGTCCCGTCGCGTGTAAGGCGTGAGCGCACCGTTGCGCCATCTGGCGAGCCCACTCCGGGTGGCGATCCAAAGGCTTCCCTCCGTACCGGGTTGGAGGGCGAGGACGTCGTTATCCGGAAGTCCGTCGCGATTGGTGAAGGACTCGTAAGCCCCGCGACGTAGCCGGAAGATTCCTGCTCCCGAGGTGCCGATCCAAAGGCTGCCGTCCACGCTTTCGCAGATGGCTCGAACTCCGTTCCGGAAGCCCCCGGCGGGGCCATGAGTGGAGACCGTTCCGTTTTTCCATCGATACAGCTGCCCGGGATGAGTGCCGATCCACAGGCTACCGTCCCGGCCGGCGAGGAGAGCCCCCACGACACCCGGCTGGATTGGCGTCTTCGAAAGGTCCTGCAGACGGGTAAAACGCACTCCGTCAAACCGCACGAGGCCGTCGTCCGTCCCAACCCACAAGTACCCATCCGGAGTTCGCGCAATCGCCAGAATGTGGTCACTCGGCAGGCCGTCTCGAACTCGCCAGCTGTCGTGCTCGTACTGGCGCAGGATGCCCGAGGGGGTGGGGGTGGCGCCGAAAAGGGGAGCCGTCCCAGCGAAGGTGAGCCCG
>JBDTXY010000083.1:0-9493 GCA_040005945.1 Acidobacteriota bacterium | reverse complement strand
GGCCAGAGGGTGTCGAGATCGAGGACCTGAGCTACGGTCCGGTGGGAGTGATGCACAACCTCGAGGCCCGGCCTCCCTACGATCGCATCGTGCTCGTCGCCGGCGTGCGCCGCGGGAGGCGCGCGGGCGACGTGGTTCGCTACAATTGGGGGCGCCAGCTCCCCGATCCCGACGAGATCCAGGCGCGCGTCGCGGAGGCGGTCACCGGCGTCATCAGCATCGACAACCTGCTCATCATCGCGACCTATTTCGACAAGCTCCCGCGGGACGTCGTGGTGATCGAGGTCGAGGCGGCCGATGAGGACTGGGGCGAGGCCTTCTCGCCCGAGGTCGAGGGAGCGATTCCGAGGGTCGTGGATGAGATTCGCCGCTTGATCGCGGGAGTGCTGCCCTCGTGACTTCCGACCGCGTGCTGGTCGCCGGCTTCGGGAACCTGCTCCTCGGAGACGACGGCTTCGGCGTCGAGGTCGTGCGAAGGCTGTCCGGCGAAACAGTGCCTTCCGGTGTCGAGATCCTGGAAGTGGGCACCGGAGGCATGGAGCTGGTCTACGGGTTGATGAGCGGTTTTCACAAACTCATCGTCGTGGACGCCGTCCGCCGCGGGCACGCCCCCGGAACGCTCTGCGTGTTCCACCCGAGCGAAGCCGATCTCTCGTTTGTGTCCGAAGAGTCCGTCGATCCGCATTTCGCCGAACCGACGCGCGCCATGAAGATGGCGAGGCGGCTCGGCTATCTCCCGAAGGATGTCACCGTCGTCGGCTGCGAGCCCGGAAGCTGCGAGCTCGATCTGGCGTTATCGCCGCCGGTCCGCGCGGCGGTCGAGCAGGCGCTGGGCGTGGTCCGGGAGGTCCTCGGAGCCGCGAATGCCGTCTGATCGCCTGGAGGAGCTCCTGCGCGTGCTGGAAATGTATTCGTACGACGAGGGCCGCAACCGGATCGTGGAGGCTCTGGGAGCCGTCTTGGACCTCCACCGGGAGGCGTTTGAGCGGACGCTCGGGATCGTGCGGGAGCGAGCCCCGGAGCTCGTCAAAATTCTCCAGAGCGACCCGGTGGTGGGAGGGATTCTCGAAGGCTACGACCTCGTCGAGTCGGATATTGGCCAGCGAGTCGAGGGTGCGCTCACCCGCGTTGGGCCGCTCTTGAAGGAGCTGGGCGCGCAGGCCAGAGTCGTCGAGCTTTCGGGATCATCCATTCGCGTTCAGGTGATCCGGGGCATTCACGGGGACGATGTCTCGGTACGGGCGCTGACCGGCGATATTGAAAAGTCCCTGCGTGAAGACGCGCCGGAGCTGACAGAAATCACGGTGACCTCCGCAACGAATCTGGCGTATGCCGAAACACCGCACAGCTGGCTTCCGCTGGTCCACCGGTTCGAGCTCGAAGGCGGAGAGCTTCACAAGATCCAAATATTCGACCAATCGGTCCTGGCCTGTGACGTGAACGGCAAGATATTCGTTTTCTACGATCGCTGTCCTGCCGGAGGGAGCAGTCTCGAATCCTCGAGCCGAGATGGTGCGGTGATCACGTGCGCCTGCCACGGCCACCGGTTCGATCTGGCGAGCGGTCGATGCCTCGATCGGCCCAATCTCACTCTCGAGCTCCTTTCAGTCAGCCTCGACGACACGGCGGTCAAGGTGGCCTTGTGATTCCCGACTCGGCGGATGGGGCGGGGGTCCGCGAAATCGCGCGGAGAGACGAGGTCCTGGAGTTAATGTTCTGGATGAGGGGGCAGGGTTTCGGAGAAGAGCTTTCCGTTCGGGATCTTGCGGCCTTCCTCGTCTATCCGGAGGCTGAGATCGCCGCCGCGCTCGACAGGCTCGAGGCGCTCGAGGTCGTCGAGCGGCGGGCGGAGAGCCGATACGCATTGACGGAGGCGGGCCTTCCGGAAGCGCGCCGCCGCTTCGTAGACGATTTTCGAGAGATGCTGGCCGAGGGACACGGCGAATGCGGCTTTTCGTGCCAGCAGGACCACGAACACTCAAACGACAGAGGGAGCAAGTCATGAGGATCGCGATCGGGGGCAAGGGCGGCGTCGGGAAGACCACGATCGCCGCGACGTTGACACGCCTCCTCGCCCGCCGGGAAGGAAGCGCGCTCGCGGTCGATGGCGATTCCAATCCCAACCTCGCCGTCGCGCTCGGCCTCCCGCAGTCGGAGGCGATGAGCCTGCCGACGGTGCCGAAGGACGTCATGGAGCGGCGCCGGGACATCGATGGCGAGGAAAAGTTGATGCTCATCGCCTCGCCCGAGGAGATCGCGCAACGATACGGGATCCAGGCTCCCGATGGCGTTCGCCTGCTAATCCTGGGGCGCGTCGGCCATGCGGGCACCGGTTGAATGTGCCGCAATCACGCTACCGTGCGTAGCCTGCTCGCCCAGCTCGTCGGGGCTTCGACCGGCCCGACGGTCGCCGACATGGAAGCCGGGCTCGAGAACTTCAGCCGCGGGACTCCCCGCCACGTCGACTCTCTCCTCGTGGTCATGGAGCCCTATTTCCGGGCGCTCGAGACCGGGGCGCGCGCCGCGGAGCTCGGGCGCGAACTGGGCATCCCAAGAGTCGAGGCGATCGTCAACAAGGCGCGCACGGCGGAAGACGAGACCGCCGTCCGCGAATTCTGCGGAGCTCGCGGAATCCCGATCGCGGGTTGGGTGCCCTTCGACGAAAGCGTCTTGAACGCCGAGCGCGCCGGCAAAGGGTTGCTCGATTACGCCCCGGAGTCTGCCGCCGTGGCGGCCGTATCCGTCATTGCCGAAGCCGTCCTGGCGCAGCACCGAGTCCTCGACCGAGGAGAGGCATGAGATCGGTCGTATGCCTGGGCGCGGTCCTCGGCCTCCTGGGCGCCGCCGACGCCGGCCGCTCCGCGCCGGACGGGCTTTCCCCCGGTCGCGCCGCAGAGATCGTACGGCGCGGTGTCGCTCACGCGGGCGGCTGGGCCGCATGGGAGTCGAAGAAGACGGTCCAGTTCCGCAAGACGACGCGTCGCTTCCGACCGGACGGATCGATCGAAAAGGTGCGAGTCGAGACCCACCGCTACCAACTGCATCCCTCCTTCGCGGCGCGGATCGAATGGGACGAGGACGGCAAGCGAATCGTGCTGATCAACGACGGCCGCGACGCGGTCAAGTTGATCGACGGCAATCCCGCCGTCGAACAGAGCGATGTCAACCAGGCGCGAAACTCCACATTCGGGTCGCATTACGTCTTCTGCATGCCCTTCAAGCTGGCCGATCCGGGCGCTCATCACGTTGTCGCCGACCCGGTGATCGTGGGAGGCCGGCGCGTCGACGGGGTGCGCGTGACGTACGACCGGGGGGCGGGAGACGCGGGTGGCCTGCACACTTGGACCTACTATTTCGATGCCCAGAGCGGAGGACTGGTCGCCAACCTTCTGAACTACGAGCCCGGAAAGTACGACTTCACGGAGTATCTCGACGAGCGTGTAATCAACGGACTACGCCTGCCGACGCGACGGGACGGCTATGCCGCCGACGCCCGGGGCAAGACTGGCCCACGGTTGTCGGAGATCGAGTACGAGGACATTCGCTTCGACGTCGCCCTGGATGAGGCTCTGTTCAGGGGCGTTAGGCCGGGAGGCACGTGAGCGTGCTGGAGGGGGCGGAATCCTCCCGCCCTCGGACTCGGCGCGCCTTCCGCGTTCGAGGCATCGTACAGGGAGTGGGGTTCCGGCCGGCGGTGTACCGCCTCGCGCGGATCTCCAACCTCTCGGGTTTCGTGCGGAACGACTCGGAAGGTGTCTGGATCGAGCTCGAGGGGAAAGCGGAAGCCGTTTCGGATTTTCCGGGCCTTCTGAGACGCGAGTCTCCGCCGCTGGCGCAAATCGACGGGATCGAAATCGCCGAGCTCGATCCGATCGGCGAAACGGAGTTCCGCGTCGTTGCGAGTGCCCATGAGCCGTCGGCTGGGGCGGTCATCCCCGCCGACAGCGCGACGTGTGCGCAATGTTTGCGGGAGCTCTTCGACACGCAAGACCGCCGCTACCGATACCCCTTCATCAACTGCACGGACTGTGGCCCGCGGTACACGATCGTCCGCGACGTCCCCTACGACCGGGGCCGAACGACGATGGATGCGTTCCGCCAGTGCCCGCCCTGCCTGGCGGAATACGAGAACCCGGGAGACCGGCGGTTTCACGCCGAGCCCAACGCCTGCTCCGCCTGCGGCCCGTCGCTGGAACTGCGCGAGGCCGGTGTGCCGCCGCGTCGGGAGGAAGAGGCGCTGGCCGAGGCCGTCCGTCAGCTCTCCGCCGGGCGCATCGTCGCCATCAAGGGCCTCGGCGGCTTCCTCCTCGCGGTCGACGCGTGCAACGAGGAGGCCGTCGCGAGGCTGCGCCAGAGAAAACGGCGGCCCCACAAACCCTTCGCGGTCATGGCGCGCGAACTCGACTCCGTCGCGCGGATCGCCGACGTCGGCGAGGAGGCGCGATGGTGGCTCGAGTCGCCCGCCCGGCCGATCGTCCTCCTTCCGGCCCGGCCCGAATCTCCAGTCGCGCCGAGTGTGGCGCCCGGCCTCGCGGAGATCGGGGTGATGTTGCCAGCGACCCCTCTCCACCATCTTCTCTTCCGGGATGGTCCCCCCTGGATGGTGATGACCAGCGGAAACCGAGCCGAGGAGCCGATCGCGAAGGACAACGACGCGGCTCTGGAAAGGATGGCCGGTATCGCGGACGCTTTCCTCCTCCACGACCGCGGTATTCATACGCGTGCCGACGACTCCGTCGTGCGCATCGTGGCCGGGGGCGCCGTGCCGATCCGCCGCGCGCGGGGCTACGTGCCGCGGTCGATCCGGCTTCCGTTTGACTCCGCGCCGGTCCTGGCTGTCGGTGCCGAGAAGAAAAACACCGTCTGCATGACGCGCGGGGACCAAGCGTATCTGTCACCGCACGTCGGAGACCTCCAGAACGTCGAAGCGTCGAGTCTCTTCGAAGAAGTAATCCAAAAGTTCTCGCGCCTGCTCGCCGTCGATCCAGAGGCTGTCGCTCACGACTGGCATCCCGACTATGTCTCCACCCGCTGGGCCTTGCGCTCGGCCCTTCCTCGTGTCCCCGTCCAACACCACCATGCACACATCGCTTCCTGTGCGGCCGAGCACGGCCGCACGGCTCCGGTCCTCGGCGTGGCCTTCGACGGCAACGGATGCGGGCCCGCGGGGGATCTCTGGGGAGGAGAGTTCTTGCTGTCCGACCTTTCCGGATTTCGTCGGCTCGGGCACTTGCGCTCGATTGCGCTTCCGGGCGGAGAGGCGGCGATTCGCGAGCCGTGGAGGCTGGCGCTCGCCGCGCTTCTCGACGCGGGAATTCCGCACGACGGCCTGGAGCGGATATCGGGTGTCAAACGCGACCTGGTGAGGCGAATGATCGAGGCGAGGATCTCGACGACCCCTTCCACCGGTGCCGGGCGGTGGTTCGACGCCGTTTCGGCACTCTGCGGCGTCCGGGATGAAATCAGCTACGAAGGCCAAGCGGCGATCGAACTCGAGGCGGCTGCCACGGAGGAGGACCCCGGTGGTCACGCCTTCGCGATCACGGCCTCGCCGGACGGCCCGTTCCAGGTTGACCTGCGGCCGATGGTTCGCGAGATCGCCGCCGAGGTCAAACACGGACGACCGGTTCCGGAGGTCGCGTCCCGTTTCCATTCCACGCTGGCGGCCGTGATCACCGGGGCGTGTCAGCGAGGACGCGAGCAAACGGGGGTGGAGACCGTGGCCCTGTCCGGCGGATGCTTTCAGAATCGGCTCTTGACGGAGCGGGCGAAACGCTTATTGGAACGCGAGGGCTTTGAAGTTCTGGTGCACAGGCTCGTTCCTCCCAATGACGGAGGCGTGGCACTGGGTCAGGCAGCTGTCGCGGCTTTTCGAATGCGGGAAGAGAGAGGGGACTGATCATGTGCCTCGCCATACCCGGCGAGATTCTCGAGGTCCGCGACGTGAAGGGTCTGAAGTTCGCTAAGGTTCGCTTTGGCGGAATCACTCGGGACGTGTGCCTCGAGTATGTTCCGGAGGCGATGCCCGGCGATTTCGTCGCGGTCCACGTCGGATTCGCGATATCGAAAATCGACCCGGAAGAGGCCGCGCGGTCCTACCGGATCCTGGAGGAGCTGGGTCAGACGGGAGAGCTGACCGCGGACCTGGAGCAGAGGGAGGAGCCGTCATGAAATACCTGGACGAATACCGCGACTCGACGGTCGCGGCCGGGCTGGCGGCGAAGATCGCCGAGACGGTCACGCGCCCATGGGTGCTGATGGAAGTCTGCGGCGGGCAGACGCATTCGATCATCCGCTACGGTATCGACCGGATGATCCCGTCCTCGGTCGAACTCGTGCACGGGCCCGGCTGCCCGGTTTGCGTCACGTCGCTCGAGATGATCGACCGAGCCCACGCGATCGCCAGCCATCCCGACGTCATCTTCACGTCGTTCGGCGACATGCTTCGCGTGCCGGGCTCCCGCGGAGACCTGCTTGCGCTCAAGAGCCGCGGTGCCGACGTGCGGGTGGTCTACTCGCCGCTGGACGCCGTCCGGATCGCCCGCGAGAACCCGGCCCGGCGCGTCGTCTTCTTCGGGATCGGTTTCGAGACGACCGCGCCCGCCAACGCCATGGCCGTGTATCGGGCCAAGAAGGACGGGGTGACGAACTTCTCGATGCTCGTCTCGCACGTGCTCGTGCCGCCGGCCATGGCCGCGATCCTTCAGGCTCCGGGCAACCGCGTGCAGGCGTTCCTGGGGCCGGGGCACGTCTGCGCCATCATGGGCTATCGGGAATACGAGGCGCTGTCGGAGCGCTATCGCGTGCCCATCGTGATCACCGGATTCGAGCCCATCGACCTCCTGGAAGGGATTCTCCTGGCCGTCCGGCAGCTCGAGGCGGGCCGGGCGGAGGTCGAGAACCAGTACGCGCGCATCGTGTCGCGCGACGGAAACCGGCCGGCGCGCGATCTGGTCTTCGAGATCTTCGAGGTCGGGGACCGCAAGTGGCGCGGCGTGGGCTCGATCCCCAAGTCCGGCTACAAGATCCGGTACGAGTACCGCGCCCACGATGCGGAGAAGCTCTTCGCGGTGGACACGATCCAGACCGAGGAATCGTCCCTCTGCATCAGCGGCCTAGTGCTTCGCGGGCTGAAGAAGCCGGGAGACTGCCCCGCGTTCGCCAAAGAATGCACACCGCAGTCGCCCCTGGGCGCGACCATGGTCTCGGCCGAGGGCGCCTGCGCGGCCTACTACCAGTACGGCCGCTATCTGCAGTCGCAAAAGACGGAGGCCGTCGCCGCCGGCATCGGCAAGTGAGAGAAGCCATTCTCCGCAAAGCCCGTGAGAGCGCCGAGGTCAAGGTCCGCTTCTTCGAGGAGAACGCCGAGCAACTCGAGCGGTGCGTGCGCGAAATGGCCGACCGCTTTCGCGCTGGAGGCCGCCTGATCGTCATGGGCAACGGTGGCTCGGCGTGCGACGCGCAGCACATCGCGGTCGAGTTCCAGCACCCGATCATCGAGAAGCGCAAGGCGCTGCCCGCGATGGCGCTCACCGTAGACACGGCCACGCTGACGGCGATCGGCAACGACACCGATTTCTCTCGCATCTTCGTCGAGCAGCTCGACCTGGCCGCGCGCCAGGGGGACATGGCACTCGGCATCTCGACCTCCGGAGCGTCGGCCAACGTGAATCGAGCATTGAAACGCGCGCGTGAGCTCGGCTTACTGACCATCGGCTTCTCCGGCCGCGACGGCGGGCAGATGCCCGAGGTCTGCGACTTCTGCTTCACGGTCAAGGCGTGGTCCATTCACCGGGTCCAGGAGACGCACACTGTGCTCCTGCACCTGCTCTGGGACCTCGTTCACGTCGCGCTCGGAGAAGACGATGTCATCTGACGAGACGCCCTTCCAGGACTGCCCGGTCCCCTTCGCGGAGGCCGAGCAGATCCTGATGGGCCACGGCAGCGGCGGAAAGCTCACCGCCCAACTGGTCGAGAAGATCCTCCTGCCGGCCTTCCGCAACCCCGCGCTCGAATCGCTGGACGATCAGGCGATCATCTCGGTCAACGGCTCCCGCCTCGCGTTCACGACCGACTCGTACGTGGTCACGCCCATCTTCTTTCCGGGCGGCGACATCGGGGAGCTGGCCGTCAACGGGACGGTCAACGATCTGGTGGTCGGAGGCGCGAAGCCGCTCTGCCTCTCGTTGGCGTTCATCCTGGAGGAGGGCCTCCCGATCGAAGAGTTTCGCCGGGTAGTGGATTCCGCGCGGCGCGCGGCGGAACGCGTGGGTGTTCCGATCGTCACCGGCGACACGAAGGTCGTGGGGCGCGGCAGTGGCGACAAGGTCTTCATCAACACCTCCGGAATCGGGCTGGTACCGCTTGGGATCGAGATGTCGTCGCGCCTTGTGCGGTCGGGCGACGCGATTTTGCTTTCGGGAACGATCGGGGACCACGGGATCGCCATCCTCTCCAAGCGCGAAGGCCTGGAGTTCGAGGGAGAGATCCAGAGCGACACGGCACCGCTGCATGAGCTCGTCGGCGCGGCCCTCGAGGCGTTCCCGGGGATTCACGCCATGCGGGACCCGACCCGCGGCGGGGTGGCCGCCACCCTCGTCGAGATCGCCTCCCGCCAACGCCTCGGAATCGAAGTGGACGAGAACGCGATCCCGATTCACGACGCGGTGCGTGGCGCCTGCGAGATCCTGGGCCTGGACCCGCTGCTCGTCGCGAACGAGGGAAAGCTGGTCGCCTTCGTTCCGGAGGAGGGCAGCGAGGCGGTGCTCCAGGCGCTGCGGAGCCACCCGTTGGGACGCCAGGCGAACCGCATCGGGCGCGTCACGAGCGAGCACCCCGGCTTCGTCGTCCTGCGCACGCCGATCGGCGGAGGTCGGATCCTGGACCTGCCCTTCGCGGAGGCGCTGCCACGAATTTGTTGAGTGGCTCGCCGAACGATCGACGCCGTGTCCTGATAGATTGGTGCGCGTCGGGACCGATCCTCTTCTTCCAGGAGGTTTCCCCATGGCCGTGAAGAGGGACCCGGAGTCGGGCGAGACGATCGGCCACAAGCCTGCGGGCGTGCTGCGCGGCTGGATCGCCAAAGGATTCACCGCCGTCGAGGACGTCGTCTACATCGGTCTCGGCCTGCTGCTGACGGGCACCGCGTTCGCGCTGCTGATCGCGGGCGCGGTGGGGTTCGGGCGCAGCGTGCTCGCTGGGGAGTCCCCGCACTCCTTCGTCGGTGTGCTGGATCAGATCCTCCTGGTCCTGCTGGTCATCGAGCTGCTCTACACCGTGAAGGTCTCCTTCCGGGAGCATTCGCTGGTTCCCGAGCCCTTCTTGATCGTGGGCCTGATCGCCGTGACGCGGCGGATCCTGGTCATCACGGCGGAGCTCTCCACGCTGCTCGAGAAGGGCGACGAGTCGGTCTTCCGGCACGCCATGCTGGAGCTCGGCCTGTTGACCGCGATGGTCGTTGCATTCGTGGGCTCGCTCCTGATGCTGCGGCGCC
>JBDTXY010000082.1:0-9509 GCA_040005945.1 Acidobacteriota bacterium | reverse complement strand
CTCGGGAAACAACCTGATCTCGATCTACGTCGCGCTGGAGCTCATGGCGCTCTCGTCGTACATCCTGGCGGGCTACTTCAAGGGAGAGGTCAAGTCCAC
Source organism: Acidobacteriota bacterium (assembly GCA_040005945.1). GTDB lineage: Bacteria > Acidobacteriota > Thermoanaerobaculia > UBA5066 > Gp7-AA6 > DAHUXD01. Next base: position 9,410 of record JBDTXY010000082.1, on the reverse strand, counting down.
CGAGGCGGCGCTGAAATACTTCATCCTCGGGGCATTCTCCTCGGGCGTCCTCCTCTACGGCCTGTCCCTGGTCTACGGGCTCGAGCGGGTAATGGGCCTTCGCGACCTCGCGAAGATCCTGGCCTCCGCGCAACGCTCCAATCTCCTGATGCTCGGGATCCTCCTGATCCTTGCCGGGCTGCTGTTCAAGATCGCCGCGGTGCCGTTCCACGTCTGGACCCCCGACGTCTACGAGGGCTCGCCGACGCCGGTGACCGCGTTTTTTTCGGTCGGCCCGAAGGTGGCGGCTTACGGCATCCTGGCCCGCATCTTCTACGTCGCCTTTCCGAAGTTCCACGCCGATTGGGGACTGATCGTCGCGCTGGTGTCCGCCGCGACGATGATCCTGGGCAACGTGGCCGCCCTCCTGCAGACCAACGTCAAGCGCATGCTGGCGTACTCCTCGATCGCCAACGCGGGCTACGCGCTGCTGGGCGTGCTGGGCTTCCGCACCGAATGGGGCCTCTGGGGGATCCTGGTCTACCTGCTGGCGTACACGTTCATGAACTTCGGCGCGTTCACGCTGGTGATCCTCCTCGAGAGCAAGGGCTACGCGGGCGAGTCGGTGTCCGATTTCAACGGCCTCGCCAAGCGCAACATGCCGGCGGCGATCGCGATGCTGCTCTTCCTGCTGTCGCTGGCGGGGATTCCCCCGACGGCGGGATTCATCGGGAAGTACTACCTCTTCGCCGCGGCCATGAAGGCGGGTTACGCATGGCTGGCGGTCCTGGCGGTCGTCATGTCCGCGGTGTCGCTCTTCTACTACTTCCGGATCGCCGCGGCGATGTTCTTCGCGGAAGGCGCCGGTTCCAAGATGCAGAGCTCCTACGCGCTGACGGCGGTCGTCGTGATTTGCGCCGTGGGCACCCTGGCGATTGGCGTGATGCCCCAACCCTTCATTTCGATCCTCCGCGCCTGCATCCTGACGCCGTGAACGGCGCTCCGCCGTGACCGGCGCGCAGCGTGGCGATCCCCCGTCCGGCACCTGGGGTGAGGCGCTCGCGCTGGGAGTGATGTTCCCGGCGGCCGTCGTCGCCGGCTATCTGCTCGGGCGCGTCGTGGCGCATTGGCTGGGCCTGGGAGACTGGGTGCCCTACGCGGGAGGGGGTCTGGGAGCCCTCGCCGCCTTCGTCCGGCTGTTGCGCTGGGCGATCCGCAACGGCTGATGGACGAGCAGAGGGTTCTGCGCCGGATTCGGACGCGCGCGATACTGATCGCAAGTCTCTGTGCGGCCGTCGCTTTCGCGATCGGAGCGCGCTCGGGCGTCTCCTTGACAATCGCTGCTGCCGTAGTTATTTTCAGCCTCCTGGTTCTCGAGAAGCTGACCGAGCGTCTCGTTCCCCCGCGGTCGAAGAAAGGGATAGGTATGTGGCTCCCGCTCCTGCTGGTGACGGTGATCGGTCTCTTCGCGCTCGGAGCGGTCGCCTTCCGATGGAAGGGGTTTGACCCCCTGGCGGCCGGCGTCGGTCTCTCGGTCGTCGTGGCCGCGGTCGTCCTGGAGCTGGTTTCGGAGGGGAAGAGCGCCTGATGGAGCACCATTCGATCCTGTACGAGCCGGTGAATCGGCTGCTCCTGGCGTTGCTGGGCCCGCCGCCCGTCGCGCGGCTGTCCCCCGGCGCGGCGGCCTTCTTCTTTCCCGACGGGACGAAGGCCTGGATCCCGGACATGGCGATCATGGCCCTGCTGGTCATGGTGATCTTCGCGGTCCTCTTCCCGCTGGCCGCCAGGCGCTACGATCGGAAGCATCCGGGCCGCGTTCAAAACTTTCTGGAGCTCATCGTCGAATCGATCCGCGGTCTGATCGAGGACGTGATCGGGCACGGCTCCGGGAAGCTCTATCTTCCGGTCATCGGAGCCTTCGCCCTCTACATCTTCGTGGCCAACCTCTTCGGGCTCTTCTTCTTCCTGCAGCCTCCGACAGCCTCGCTGTCGACGACGGTGGCTCTGGCGGTCGCGTCCTTCTTCTACTTCAACGCGCAGGGCATCAAGGCCAACGGCTTCTGGGGATACATCAAACACTTCCTCGGGCCGGTGTGGTGGCTCGCTCCGCTCTTCTTCGTCATCGAGATCATCGGAAACTTCGCGCGCATCCTTTCGCTGTCCCTGCGGCTCTTCATGAACATTTCAGGAGAGCACACCGTGACCGGATTCTTCGCGAGCCTGGCGCCGATTCTGCTGCCCTGGCCCCTGATGGCGCTGGGCCTCTTCACGGCCCTCCTGCAATCGTTCATCTTCATCACGCTGACCGCCGTGTACATCAATCTCATGACCGCTCACGAGGAGCACTGAACTCAAAATTCGACGAGGCAAGGAGAGGAGAATTGCGCATGTTGAAGAAGTCTCTACTGATCGGGGTCATCGGCCTTGCGTGTCTCGCGCTGCCGGCGATCGCCCAGGAGCCGGCCGCAGCGGCGGTCACTCAGACGGGGGTTCGTTGGGGGGCCTTGAGCGCTGCGTTTCTGCTGGGCATCGCGGCGGCGGCCGGAGCGATGGCCCAGGGGCGGGCGACCTCTTCCGCCGCCGAAGCCATGTCCCGTAATCCGGCCGCGGCCGGACCGATCCGGCTCATGACCATCATCGGTCTGGCCCTGATCGAGTCGCTGGTGCTCTATGCCCTGCTCATCGCCAGCAACGTCAGCAAGCTCTAGAACCGCGCCCCCGGGAAGTCCCCGGGGGCTATTTGTCCTCTTTCGGCGACAATCTGACCCCTAGAGGAAACCTCCGGCCTCCCAAACGCGTACTTTCATTTGGGAATAAGCCAACGCGGAACAGGCCTAGTCCGTACAAACCGCTGAGGTTATTTCTGATTGATTTGAGGCTTGGGCAGCCCGCGAGAGCGGGCAAGGAACTTGCGAAGTAGCGAAAGTATGGAGAAATTGAGCGTTTCAACACCGGTCGAGCCCAACGGCGTGGCGCCCATCTCGGCCTGGGACTTCAATTCCCAGGTCATGCCGTTCGTGGACTCCCTCTACAACACCGCCTACCGCATGACCCGGTCCGCTGAGGACGCGGAGGACCTGGTTCAGGAAACCTTCTTCAAGGCTTACAAGTATTACGACAAGTTCGCGGAAGGCACGAACCTGAAGGCCTGGCTCTTCAAGATCCTGAAGAACACGTTCATCAACAACTACCGCAAGCGCAAGCTCGAGCCGCGCAGCGTGGATTTCGCGGAAATCGAGGATTCCTTCGAACGCATCGTGCGGCGGGACAGCTCCGAGCAGCCCGCGGACCCCGAGTCGGAGTTCTTCTCGGGCGTCCTGGACGACGACGTCAAGAAGGCCCTGGAGTCGCTTCCTTATGACTACCGGATGGTCGTCATTCTGGCCGACCTGGAAGACTTCTCCTACAAAGAGATCGCCGAGATCCTGGACTGCCCCGTCGGGACGGTGATGTCCCGGCTCTACCGTGGCCGCAAGCTGCTGGAAAAGGCCCTCCTCAAGTACGCCCGCAAGCACGGTTACATCCGGGGGGCCGAGCCGACCAAGATGCGCACCCGTCCCCGGCCCGAGCCGGCCTAGGGCCTCCGGCCCCTGGCCCCGCGGACGACCACCTCCCTTTCGGGGACGGAATAAGAGGCGGTCCGGGCTGGTTCTTCCCGACGGCCCAATGGACTGCACCAAAGCCCGTTTTCTCGTCTACGCCTATTTGGATCGCGACCTCCCGCGGTTCGACGCCGAAGCCCTCCAGCGTCACCTGGCCGACTGCCCTCCCTGCGCCGCCCGCGGCCGCTCGGCGCGGGGCGTCATCAAGCTCCTTCGCACCCGGCTGGACTACGCCCGCGCCCCCATCGGCTTGCGGGAGAGGCTCCATGGGGGACTGCTCACGCCGCAGTTGAAGCCCCGTTATGCGCCTCTCGGGCTGGCCGCGTCCATCCTGTTGCTCCTCCTCCCGCTCGTCGCCGACCAGGCGGGTCCCCGGACGGCGGCCATGTCCCTCGCGGGACCCGTGGCGATCACGGCTCCTCGCAGCGTGGTGCCCGTCTCCCGGCAGATGACCGGAACGTTCGTGTGCCTCCAGTGTGAAGGGCGTCACGGCAGGGCAGCCTGTCCACTCGACGAGCGCATTCACGAACTGGGCTTCTGCGCCGATAACGGGGAAACCTGGCGGATGATGACCGCCGATGCGGCGTTGACCGCGGCGTCCGTCGGGCAAACCGTGACCGTCGAAGGCGTGACCTTCCCCCAGTCGGGATTCCTCCGCGCCAGCCGCGTCGGCTACTAGCTAGCTCGGACTCCTCGCGGCCCGCTTCGCGCCCAACCGACGAGAGCGGGCAAGTCGCGAGAGAATCCTCTCCCGTACAATCCCCAGCGATGGGGGATTGGATCGAAGCGAGTGCTCCCGCGCGGGTCGATCTCGCCGGCGGCACTCTGGATCTCTGGCCCCTCCACGTTCTCCATCCGGGATCGGTGACGGTCAACCTCGCGATCGACCTGCGCGCGCGGTGCCGCGTGCGGCGGGGGCAGAGCGGCTTCCGCGTGACCGTTCCCAACCTCGGCTTCGAGCGCAGCGTCTCGCACCCGGGGGAGCTCCTCTCGGATCCACGATCCGCTCTGGCCGGAGCGCTCCTCGATGCCTTCGGGATCTCGCTGCCGCAGCAGATCGAGCTGACTTCGGAGGTCCCCTACGGCTCGGGGCTGGGGGGATCCTCGGCGATGACCGTGGCGCTGGCGGCGGCCCTGGCGTCGAGCGTGGGCCACCCGTTCGTGGGGCCGGGTCGCGTCGACCTCGTGCGCGACGTCGAGACCCGCGTTCTCGGAAAGCCGGCCGGCGTACAGGACTACTACCCGGCGCTGTGGGGCGGGCTCCACGGGCTCTTCTTCGAGCCGGGCCGGGTCGAGGTGCGCCGGCGCGGCGTGAATTCGGACCTCTGGCTGCGTCACCTGACCCTATTCGACACCGGTGCCGCGCACGCCTCTGGCATGAACAACTGGGAAATCTTTCGAGCGCGCCTCGAGGGCGACCGCAGCGTGGCGGAGGCCCTCGAGCAGGTGCGCGTGGCTGCCCGGGAGATGGCGGACGCGGCCGAGCGCTCGGATTTCGCGGCGATGGGCGCGGCGCTCGCGGCGGAGTGGCTTGCCCGCCGGAAGCTCGCCCCGGTCGTGTCCTCCCCGGCGATCGAGCGCGTGGTTGCGCAGGCGGTCTCGGCCGGGGCGTGGGGAGGCAAGGCGTGCGGGGCCGGTGGCGGCGGTTGCGTGGTCCTGCTGTCGCCCCCCGACCGGACCGCGGCCGTCCGCGCGGCGCTGTCCCGGCTTCCCGAGGGGCGCCTCCTGCCCGTGGCGGCCGAGAACCGGGGGCTCGAAGTCACCGCGGGGTAGGCCCTACCGCTCCTTCATCCACGCCACGCACTTCTCGATCTCCCGGCGCATCGCGGAGGCCGACTCCGCCTGGTGCCAGGCGCCGTGCCCCGGCAGAACCCACTCGAAGCGATAGTCGAGCAGGCGCTCCATGGAGGCGATCGTGGCGGGCCACGAGTACCAATTGGCGTCGCGGAAGGCCACGAGGTGTCCCCTCCGGCGCGACCAGGCGAGGTGGTCCCCCGTGAACAGAAACTTGTCGCGGTAGAGCAGCACGGCGTGGCCCCGCGTGTGGCCGGGGGTGGGGATGACCAGGAGATCCCCGGCCAGGGCAACCGGCTCGGAGCCCGACAATGCCCGCTCGATCCCGCGGGTGCCGGAGGACAGGTCGTCCCGGTGCATCACGCGCTCGCAGCCGAAGCGCTTGTGGAGAGCTTCGTGGTCGGCCACGTCGTCGCGATGGGTCAGGAACAGCGTCGCGACCCCGCCGCGCTGCTCCAACGCCTGGAGCAGGGGCCCGGCGGCGCGGGGAGAATCGACCAGCACGTTGCCGGCCTCGCGTTGGATGAAATAGCTCCAGGCCCCGAACGAGCTCTCCGCCGTAAACCCGCAGAAGGAGACCTCTTCGGCGATCCGCTCGGGAAAGGCGCGCACGCCGGGAGTCGCGTCCGCGCGGGGCGAAGTCCCGATGGAAGATGTGGGGCAGGCGATCAGGGCCATCAGCGCCCGTCGCCGGTCCCCCTCGCCAATGGGCTGCGCGTGCACGAAGGAATGCCCCTCGCCCTCTTCGAAGACCGCGGGCGCGACGCGGCGGCACGTGTCGCAATCGATGCAGGATGAATCGACGTAGAACTCGCCGGGCGCGTTATCCGGCAGACGCTCGGCGAGCGTGGCCATCAGATCCGATCGAGCTCGAGAACGGTGCGTTCGTTGACGACGTTCCCGGTGTTCAGAGTGGATCCGGGCTCCACGAGCATGACCCAGCACTCTTGCTCGGCGGATGGCCGGTGCTCGACGCCTTTCGGGACGATGAAGAGCTCTCCCTCGGAGAGGTCTACGTCTCCGGATCGCAGGCCCATGCGCATCGCTCCCTTGACGACGAGAAAGAGCTCGTCCTCGTTCTCGTGCTGATGCCAGACGAAATCGCCCTGGAACTTCACGAGCTTTACGAGTGTGTCGTTGACGGCGCCGACGATCTTCGGCTTCCAGTGCTCCGAGAACAGCAAGAACTTCTGGCCCAGGTTGACCTTCTCCATTGGCGACTCCTCACTCACATCTTGTGCGGCTCCGGAATCCCCAGCAGGTCCAGGAGCCGGGACATCTCCCGTTGAAAAATACGCGCAATCGCGACCCGGCGATTCCGGACCAGCGCATCCGGCTCCTGCAGGATCGGCTGCCGGTGGTAGAAGTGGTTGAAGGACTGCGCCAGGCCGAACGCGTGGCGCGCCAGGCTGGCCAGCTCCAGCGACTCCACCGCGCGTTGCGCGACCTCGGGAGTGGACGCCGCGTCCAGTGCGATCGTCCACAGGTCGTCCGCCCAATCGCCCTGTTCCAGACCATCCCACGAGACCTGCCCCGCGATGCCCTTCTCCTCGAGCTTCCGGAAGATGTTTCCGGCTCGGACCAGCGAGTACTGGAGATAGGGGCCGGTGTCTCCCTCGAAGTTGAGGGCTTCGTCGAAGTCGAACGCGATCACCTTCGTGCGGCCGACCTTCAAGAGGAAGTAACGCAGGGCCCCGACGGCGATCGACCGGGCGTCCTGTTCCGTAGATCCGTCGGCGCCCTCGGCCCCCCGCCGGCTTTCGATCTCGGCGCGAGACCGCTCGAGGAGCAGCTCGACCAAATCGTCCGCCTTCACACCCAGGCCCTTGCGCCCGGACATTTCGACGAACGCCTTCTTCTCGTCTTCCGCGGACAGGCGGTACTCCTCGCCGAAACGCTCCGCCAGCTCCCGCGCGGCCTTGGGGGTCAGGGCCACGATCTCGTAGGAAAAGTGGATCGAGCGGGCCGCCTCCGCGGTGAAACCCAGGGCGCGCAGGCCTTCCCGCACCACCTTCTGCGGATAGGACTGGCGGACGTCGATCACGTTGAAGACCCGCGCCGCGCCGCCGAAGCGCGGAGCGTCGGCGGCTCCTCCCGCATGCGCCGTCCGCCAGATCGGGTGCTCCCGGACGGCCGGGGGGATCTCCTCCTCCCGCACGGCGCCCGAGCTCCAGCGAGGGTGGAAGCGCTCGTAGTCGAAATCGATCGGCAGGAGCCCGAACTTCCAGAGCTGGTAGGCGATGTCCTTGCCCGTGTAGGTCACGGTGCCGTTGGAGCGCACCAGGATCTTATCGGGCTCCTCCATGCCGGCGAACTCCTCGGAGTCCGTCAGCCGAAGGACCCAGCAGCCGGCGTGCTTGCCCTCGGTCTCGAGGTGGATGGCCTGCGCTTTCTTCAGGAGCTCGAAGGCCGTCGCCCAGAACTGCTTGTAGAGGATGTCGCTTTCGCGCGGCAGCAGGTCGTAGACGATGCCCAGGCGTCCCATCGTCGCCACGTGCGAAAAGGCGACCGCCTCCACGACGGCGGCGGCGATCCGGGCCGTCTCGTTCCCGCCCGCCTCGATCGCGTGGAGGATCTGGTCGCGCCAGAGCTTGCTCTCGGGCCGCGCGACGTAGGTGCGGCCGACCTCGGCATAGAGGTCCCAGCACAGATAGGCGAACCCGTTGGGATGAGCCGTGCCCCCGGGAAGGCGGGCCTCGCGGATGACGGTCTGCGCCGCCTCCAGGGTTTGGACTCCCTGGAGGTGGATCAATCCGGCCACGACGTCCGCGACCTGGACCCCGGTGTCGTCCAAGTAGTTCTGCACTTCCACCGCGAAGCCCAGGTGCCTCAGGGTGCGCACGAGCACGTCGCCCAGCACGGCGTTGCGGAGGTGGCCGATGTGCGCCGCCTTGTTGGGGTTGATGTTGGTGTGCTCGACCACGATCTTGCCGGGGCGGCCTGCCGGGATCGCCGCGTCCTCCAGGAGCGCCCGGACGAAGGGCCCGCGCTCCAGGGAAAAGTTGAGATATCCGGCGCCTTCGACCCTCGCCTCGCGCACGCCGGAGGGAAGCGCCACGGCGGCCGCCAACTGCGTCGCGATCGCGCGCGGCGCCTGGCGGAGCGACTTGGCCAGATCGAACGCCACCGGGCAGGCCAGGTCCCCCAGCGCGACCTTGGGCGGGCGCTCCAGCACGACGCGCTCCACTTCGGCGCCGAATCTCTCGCGCGCGGCCGCGCGCACCGCGTCGGCCAGAGCCCCGCGGATGGTCTCGAGCATGGGGCGCGAGTATACGGGCTGCCGCCGTTGGGCTCCGGGCTCTGGCTGACAGCTGATCGCTGACGGCTGAAAGCTTAGAATGCGGCCATGAGCCCGGTGGTCCGCTCCGTCGCCGTTCACGCCAGCGCCGCCGACGCGTTCGACGCGTTCACCCGCGTCTCCGATCTGCTGTCCTGGCTGTGCGAGGGAGCGCTCGTCGGCCTGCGCCCGGGCGGCAACTGGGCGGTCGGCTTCACGGATCCGCGCGGGGTCACGGAAGCCACGGTGCTGGGCAAGATCGAGGAATTCGAGCGCGGACGGCGCCTGGTGGTCAACGACATTTCCTACGAGCCGCGCGAGGGAGAAGCCCTGAGCGGCATCCGGCTCGAACTGACGTTCGCGGAGCGCGAGGGCGGCTGTATCGTGACGGTCGAGCAGGACGTGCCCGACGCCGGCCCGGAGTACGAGAAGTATCAGGGCCAGGCGGGGATGGGTTGGGAGGCCAGCCTGGCGGACCTGAAGCGGTACCTGGAGGGCCCACGCCGCCGCCGGATCGTCATCGAAGCCGGGCTCGCGGAGAATTGAGAGAGACGATGGAGACGGTCAAGAGCGATGCGCCCGGCGCCGAGGCCTGCGCGCTATGCGGGGGCACGGGCTGGGTGCTCGACGCGGCGGACGGACGCAAGCAGGCGCATCCCTGTGCGTGCCGCGGCGCGGCGATCGCGCGCGCCCGGCTGGAGGCCGCCGGCATCCCGCAGCGTTACCGCGACTGCACGCTGGACAACTTCTCCGACAAC
>JBDTXY010000081.1:0-9509 GCA_040005945.1 Acidobacteriota bacterium | reverse complement strand
AGGACCATCCGCTGCCGATCGCCGCCAGCCAGACGATCTCCCAGCCCTACATCGTGGCGTTGATGACCGAGCTGTTGGAGCTGGTCCCGCGGTCCCGCGTGCTCGAGATCGGCACCGGATCGGGCTATCAGAGCGCGGTCTTGGGCGAGCTCGCGGCCGAGGTCTACTCCATCGAGATCGTCCCAGACTTAGCGCGCGCGGCGGGGGAGAAGCTGCGTCAGCTGGGTTACGCCAACGTCACGGTGCGGGAAGGCGACGGCTACCGCGGCTGGCCGGAGCACGCGCCGTTCGACGGCATCATCGTGACGGCCGCGCCTGAGCGGATTCCGCAGCCGCTGATCGACCAATTGGCGGCGGGGGGCCGCATGGTCATCCCGGTCGGCGGATTCTTCCAGGAGCTCAAGGTGTTCACGAAGCAAGCCGACGGCCGGGTCACCGAGAAGGACATCATCCCGGTGCGATTCGTCCCGATGACCGGAGAAATCGAAGCGACGAAGACGCCGTCGGAGCCCTAGACGCGACCGGCGGCGCGCAGAGGCCGCCGGTCAGCGCCTTCGGTTTTTCCGGTCAGGATCCGCCCGCGCCTTTGATCACGCCTTCCGCGAGGATGATCTCCACGCGGCGATTCTTGGCCCGTCCTTCCACGGTCGCGTTGTCCGCGGCCGGGATCTTGGATCCGTAGCCTTCGGCCGACAACCGTGTCCCGGCCACTCCCTGCGCCTTCAGGAAGGCCATGACCGAGCTGGCGCGCTCGCGGGAGAGCTTGTCGTTGATCGCGTCGGTACCGGTGGAGTCGGTGTGACCCTCGACGCGCAGGTTGACGTTGGGAAAGACCGAGACGATGCCCGCCAGCTTGCCCATGGCCACCTGGGCCGGCTGCTTGAGCGTTGCCTTGTTGGTGTCGAAGAGGATGTCGGGCAAATTCACGACGACGCCGCGTGCGGTCTGCGTGATCTGGGCGACGGAGGAAAGCGCCGTGTTGAGCTGGCCGGACAGATCGTCGCGCTCCTTGCGGAGGCGCGCGTTCTCGGCCTCGGTCTCTCCGACGCGGGTCTCCAATTGGCGCTTCTGAGACTCCAGCGACGCCGCCGCCGTGGCCGCCTCCGTACTCGTGCGCTCGGCCTCGGCCCGAGCCGCCTGAGCCTGCGCCGCCAGCGTCTCGGCTCGGCGTCGCGACTCATCGGCCTCTCGCCGCGCCGTCTCGGCGGCCTCGGCGGAGAGTCCGGCCGCCGCCGCCCGTTCTTGCGCCGCCGCCGCGTCCATCTGCGCCTGTTGCGCCTGCTGCTGAAGTCCCATGAGCTGCTGTTGCGCCGCGGAGGCTTGCCTCTGAGCGTCGGCCAATTGTTGCTGCGAGCGCCCCAGCTGCTCCCGAGCCGACATCGCTTGCTCCCGCGCGTCCAGCGCCTGGGCCTGGGCCGTAGCCGCTTGTTGCTGGGCGCTGGACTTCTGTTGCTCGAGCGTCTGCATCTCAGACGCGCGCCGGGCCGCCGCGTCGGCCGCGGCCTGCTCGGCCATGCGCTTCTGCGTGTCCCGGATCGCCGTGCTCGAGAGCGAGAGGCTGCGGCGCGCGTAGTCCACGCCCTCCCGGGTCTTGCCGCCCCTGTAGAGGTTGGCCGCCTGGGCCAGCGCGATCTTGCCGTCGCGCACGGCGTCGGCGTTGTAGCGGTCGGCGCCCATCTGCTGCGCCTGCGACAGAACGTTCTGCGCCTGCACCAAGTCCAGCGGATCGGAACCCGAGAACGTCATGCCGCCAATCTGCTCGTTCGCGCGCCGCCCTCCGAGCGCAACCGTGGAGAGCGTGATCGGCGTGCTGCGCGCCTTCTTGACCGGGGGGGCCGCCGACGAAAAGACGACCAGATCGGACGGCATCAAGACCATCGGATAGGGCTCGGCCGTGATCAGGAGCGCGAACTCCTTTTGTCCCGTGTGGTACTCGGCGCCGCCCTTGGAATCGCGGACGATCAGCTCGCCCAGATTCTCGGCGTTGCCGTCCCGGGCCACCGCCCAGCAGACGTACGAGGTGATGTCCCCGCCGAAGAGAATCGCGGGCGGCAGCCGCTCGTACTCGATCTCGATGCGGGCCTGGCCGTCCTTGAACTTGACCGCGGCATCCGCCTCCGCCGGGGCGACCCGGTTGGTCGAGATCATCTTGAGCTTGACCGTGGAGCGCTCGGGAAATTGGACCGCCGATAGCTGGACCTCCGCCGCCGACAGCGGCAGCAGGGTGAGCCAGAGGACGACCGCGGTCGAAAGCAGTCTTGCAAGAGCACGCGTCATGAGAAATCTCCTCGCTTGGCCGTTCCTTTGGGAAGTCCGGGAGCCGGAACGGGGCGTGGAATATATTTCAGAGAGGCTTCTCCGTCAATCCGAGCGGCCGGGCATGTTCTTTGGGTGTTCATCCCGCGCCCGACCGGATACAGTTCCGCCGGAAAATATGGCAAGCATCGCGAGCCATCCTTCTCCCGCGTCCGCGCGTCTCCGACTCCGTTGGCGGCGCGGGGCGGCGCTGCTCGCGGTGGCCGGATTCGCCCTGTCGCGCAAAGCCCTGGCGGATCCGAGCCTGGAGCGCTCCTTCGCCTTCCTGCTGGAAGAGCCCGGAGCCCCGGCGACGTTTCGGCTGGGATTCCAGCCGCCGGCGCCCGTCGAGATCCGGATCGACGACCTCCAGGACGCCGTCGAGGCTCCGCCTCCGGATGTCCCGAGGCCGCACACGTTCTGGATCGGCGTCGTGTCGCTGGCCACGGTCGCGGGATCGGCGGCCAACTCGTTCACGGACGGCCCATCGCAAAAATTTCACTTCACCGACGAGGGCTGGTTCGGGCGCCAGACCTACGCGGGAGGCGGCGACAAGGCATCGCATTTCGCCTCCTACAACACCGTGGCCCGACTGCTGACGCAGGTGTATCAGGAGCTGGGCGTGTCGACGGACCGATCCCGCCTCTACGGGTCCGGCATCTCGGCCCTGGCGGGCCTGGTCACCGAGTTCGGCGATGGGACGAACAAGTACGGATTCTCGTTCGAAGACATGATCACCGATTTTCTGGGGTCCGCGACGGCCCTGGCGACCGCGCACTACGGCCTGGACGACTTGATCGGGTTCCGTTCCGGCGTGGTCCCGCATCCCAAGGTCGTCGGCCAGCCCAACGGCGGAACTGGGAAGGACTACACCGCCGAGATCTACGCCGGGGACATGAAGATCGCGGGCCTGGCCAAGCGTCTGAACTTCAACCCGGGCCCCGCGCGCTTCCTGCTGCTCTCGACCACGTACGGCGTCAAGGGCTATCCCTACGCGCTGCCCGAGGTGCGGGAACGCCAGATCGGCATCGAAGTCGGCCTGCATTTCACCGAGATCCTGCGCGCCGTGGGCGTGCCGCAGAACCGGTGGTGGCTCCGCGTCCTCTTCGTGATCCTGGACTCGGTTCGCATCCCCTATACGCAGATCGGGTTCCAGTACGACGTGAATCACAAGAAATGGCGGGGCCCCGGGATCGGCGACAGCTTTCCGGGCGGCGAGCGATGAGGATGCCGCGATGAGCTCCGGGGGCGCCCGGTTCCGACGCACCCTGCGCGTCGTGTATCCGCTGCGGGAGGGCCGCATCGTCCTGCGCACCGAGCAGGACTGGGAGCGCGACGTGGAGCCCGACGCGCCCGAGGACGGCGGGCACGCCTTCGCGTTCACCGTGGAATCGGAAAAGCCGTTTCTCTACGTCAAACCCTGCCTGGAGGTGAACGGCACGCTCCATTTCCCTCCCGGCATGAACAAGCTCCTGCTGATGACGGAGCCAAACGAGCGCACCATCTATCCGCACTTTCTCTCCCCCCCGGGAGGGCACTTCGCCCCCGCGCTCGACTTCGACTCGACCCGCCTGGGCCGGAGCCATCGCATCCGCGTCTACCTGCCTCCCGGTTACGAGGAGAACACGCTCAAGCGATATCCCGTGCTCTACATGCAGGACGGGCAGAACCTGTTTTTCCCGGAGGAGGCCTTCGCCGAAGAGTGGCAGGTCGACAAGACGGTGGGCCTGCTGGACTCCATGAACGCGGTCGACGAGTTCGTCGTCGTGGGCGTCCACTCGCAGGACCGATTCGCCGAGTACACGAAGCCCGGATACGAGACGTACGGGAAGTCGCTGGTCGGCGAGGTCAAGCCGCGCATCGACCAGAGCTTCCGCACGCTGCCGGGACCCGAAAAGACCGGGGTCATCGGGTCTTCCCTGGGCGGTGTCGTCTCGTTCTTCCTGGCATGGGAGTGGCCGGACGTCTTCGGCCGCGCGGCGTGCCTGTCCAGCACCTTCGGCCACAAGGATGACCTTCTGGATCGCGTGCTCTCGGAGGAGAAACGCGACTCCCGCTTCTATCTGGACAGCGGCTGGCCGGAGGACAACTATGAAGTGACCGTTGCGATGGCGATGGCGCTGGCGTCCCGGGGCTGGGTGTACGGACGCGACTTTTTCCACTTCGTGTTCCCGCTGGCCGAGCACGACGAACGATCCTGGGGCATGCGGCTCCACCTGCCGCTGCAGCTCTTCGAGGGCTCCGTGCGCAACGCCTCAGCCGGCGTCGAAGCGGCCGGGAGAGCCGCCGCGATGGGTGCGACGACGCCGTAAGCTCACGGCTCGGGAGCCGGATCGTGCCAACCCTCGAGGGAAGCCGTCAACCGGTTGGCTTCCGCGGGCCCCCACGTGCCGCTGTCGTAGGGGAACACCGGCGTGGCGTCGCCCAGGATCCGATCCACGACCGCCCAGGCGGCCTCGACGGCGTCCTCGCGGACGAAAAGCGTCGCGTCGCCCTTCATGGCGTCCGTCAGGAGCCTCTCGTACGCGTCGACCTCGTCGCCGCCGGCGTTCTTGACCGCGGCCAGCTCCGTGGCCTCGGAGACCATCTCGGTGCCGGGCCGCTTGACGCGCGCGTGGATCGAGATGGCGAGCGACGGGCCCAAGCGGAAGCGAAAATAGTTGCTCTCTTCCGGCGAGAGGCGGGACAGGGGAGGGCGTTTCAAGTCGACGATCACCTCGGTCGCGGTCAGGGGCAGAGCCTTTCCGGCCCGGATGAAGAAGGGCACGCCGGCCCAGCGCCAGGAGTCGATCTCCAGACGCACGGCAGCGAAGGTTTCCACGGTGGAGCTTGGCGCGACGCCGGGCTCTTTCGTGTAGCCCCGGAACTGCCCCCGGACGGCGTTCTCCGGAGCGATCGGCGGAATCGATCGGAAGACCTTGACCTGCTCGTCGCGGATCGAATCAGGATACAGGGAGACCGGGGGCTCCATCGCGAGATATCCCACGACCTGGAGGAGGTGATTCTGGATCACGTCCCGGATCGCGCCGGTCTCGTCGTAGAACTTGCCGCGGCCCTGGATTCCGAACTCTTCGGCCATCGTGATCTGGACGCAGTCGACGTAGTGGCGGTTCCAGATGGGCTCCACGAACGTGTTCGCGAACCGGAAGAAGAGCAGGTTCTCGACGGCCTCCTTGCCCAGGTAGTGATCGATGCGGAACACCGAGGACTCCGGGAACACCCGATGGAGGGTGGCGTTCAACGCGCGGGCGCTCGCCAGGTCTCGCCCGAACGGTTTCTCGACGACCACGCGGGCGCCCGCGGAGCAGCCGGACTTCTCCAGCGCCTCGATGACCGCACCGAAGAGGCTGGGCGGGATCGCCAGGTAGTGCGTCGGATGCCGGGCGCCGCCCAGGGCCTCGCGAAGGGACGCGAACGTCGCGGCGTCCGCATAGTCTCCGTCGATGTACTTGAGGAGGCCGCAGAGCTTGGAGAACGCGGCCTCGTCCACGCCGCCGCCGTGTTCCTGCAGGCTCCCGCGCGCCCGCTCGCACAGCTGTTCGACGGTCCAGCCGGACCGCGCCACGCCGATCACCGGCACCGTCAGGGTTCCACGCCGGACCATACCCTGCAGCGCGGGGAAGATCTTCTTGTAGGCCAGGTCTCCGCTGGCGCCGAAGAAGACCAGGGCGTCCGATGGGTCCGGCGCGTCCGCTCCGGGCCGGGCAATCAATTCGGGGGCCATGGAATTAGCCCGCGGGCTTTTCGACGTGTCCGCCGAACTGGAACCGCATCGCCGACATCAGCTTGTTGGCGAAGTCGGCCTCGCCCCGGGACTCGAACCGTTCGTAGAGGGCGGCCGTCAGCACGCTGACGGGCGTGCCCTCGTCGATGGCCGCCATGATCGTCCAGCGCCCTTCGCCGGAGTCCGAGACGCGCCCGGAAAAATCCGCCAGGTCCGGCGACTGCAACAGGGCAATGGCCGTCAAGTCCAGCAGCCAGGACGCGATCACGCTGCCGCGGCGCCAGACCTCGGCGACGTCCGGAAGATTTAAGTCGTACTGGTAGTGCTCCGGATTGCGCAGCGGAGTGGTCTCGGCGTCGACCGTGCGGTCCTGCTTTCCGGCGTTGGCGTGCTTGAGGATGTTGAGCCCTTCGGCGTACGCGGCCATGATTCCGTACTCGATCCCGTTGTGCACCATCTTGACGAAGTGGCCCGCGCCGGAGGGCCCGCAGTGCAGGTACCCGTTCTCCGCCGTGCCGCCGGCCTTCTCGCGGCCGGGTGTGCGCGGAATGTCGCCGCGCCCGGGAGCCAGTGTCTGGAAGATCGGATCCAGGCGCCGGACCGCCTCGGCGTCGCCGCCGATCATCATGCAGTAGCCCCGCTCCAGGCCCCAGACGCCGCCGCTCGTGCCCACGTCGACGTAGTGAATGCCGCGCGGGCGCAGATCGTTCTGCCGGCGGATGTCGTCGATGTAGTAGGAGTTTCCGCCGTCGATGATGACGTCGTCCTTGCCCATCTTCGGGGCGAGCTCCACCAGCGTGCCGTCCACCGCCGCGGCCGGGATCATCAGCCACACGGCGCGCGGAGGTTCGAGCTTCGCGAGGAAGTCCTCGAGCGAGGAGGCCCCGGCCGCGCCCTCCGCCGCCAATTTCTTCACGTTGTCCGCGCCGCGGTCGTAGACCACACACGAATGGCCGTGCTGCATGAGGCGGCGCGCCATGTTCGCGCCCATCCGGCCGAGGCCGATCATTCCGAGCTGCATTGCTCCTCCTCGAAGAAGAAACCGCCGGAAGTTTATCGCGGAGCCTCCGGGTTGACCCGGGCTGCCGGCCCGTGCAGACTCACCGCGCTTGAGACGGACGTTCAAGGCCTTTTCGTACCGGGACTTTCGCCTGATGTGGGCGGGGGCCTTCACGTCGAGCTGCGGCACCTGGATGCAGGAGGTGGCGCAGAACTGGTTGATCCTGACGATGACGGGGTCGACCTTCCTCCTGGGATTGGACGCGTTCCTGGGCGACGCGCCGTTCCTGGTCTTCTCGCTCTTCGGGGGCGTCCTGGCGGACCGCATGGATCGGCGCCGGATCCTTCTGGGCTCGCAGCTGGTGCAGATGTCGAGCGCGCTGGTCCTGGCGGCGTTGATCCTGACGGGCGCGGTCCAGGTCTGGATCATCCTCATGCTGTCCTTCGTGGTGGGCCTGGCTCAGTCCTTCGGCGGGCCCGCCTACCAGGCCCTGGTGCCCACACTCGTCGACCGGGAGGATCTGCCCAACGCGGTCGCGCTCAATTCGATCCAGTTCAATCTCGCGCGCGTGGTGGGTCCGGTGCTCGCCGGCATCGCCTTCTACAAGCTGGGCGCCGCGTATTGTTTCGGGCTGAACGCGCTGTCGTTCCTCGCGCCGATCGCCGCGCTGCTGGTCTTGACGCGGGGCGGAGGGACGGCGCCGACGCCGGAGTCCGTGCTCAAGAGCCTGAAGACGGGACTGCGGGCCGTCAGCGACCAAACGGCGCTGCGAAGCCTGATTGGCCTCTCATTTGTCGGGAGCTTCTGCGCGATGCCTCTGGTGACCTTCCTGCCGGTGTTCGCGAGGAGCGTCTTTCACCAGGACGCGAAGGGCTACAGCGTGCTGCTCGCGGCGTTCGGCATCGGCGCGATCGCGGGGGCCGTCGGGACGGCATTCTTCGGGCAGGTGCGGCACAAGGGAGTCCTGGCCGTCGCCATGCAGATGACGTTCGGGGCTCTGATGGCGGGTTTCGCCCTCTCGCGCACCCCGATCCTCTCCTACGTGCTGCTCGCGCTGGCGGGGGCGTCGCTGATGGTGGTCTTCGCGATGTTCATGACGTTGGTGCAGGCCAACGTGGAAGACCGCCTGCGCGGGAGGGTGGTCTCGGTTTACTCGCTGGCCTTCCGCGGCGCGATGCCCCTGGGCAATCTCGCGGCTGGCCTGTTCGCATCGCTGTCTTCCGCGCCCGCCGTCCTGATCGCCAACGGCATCGTCATGATCAGCGTGGGCGCCTTCGTGCTGCTGCGCCCGGTCGGGGCGGGCCTGCGGGGACTCTGAGCCGCCGCGCGTCGCGAACGCGTGCAACCCTTTGGGATCCTCCCGCCACTCACCCACGGAGAAAGGAGGATTCCATGCGTATTCTCGTCATGACCGGCTTCTGGCTCCTCGGGGCGCTGCGACTCGCCGGCGAGGACCTCGGGCCGACGACCCCGTCGACACCGGAGCTGGCGCGGGCCGCCTTCCGGCGGTTTCAGGCCCTGGAGGGAACCTGGGACGGCAAGAGCACCAAGGGATGGGCCGAGTCGCTGCGCTACCAGTCGATCGCGGCGGGCTCCACCGTGCTGGAGACGTCCCTGGACGCCCATCCCGGCGAGGCGATGGCGACCACGTTCTACCTGGACGGTGACCGGCTCCTGCTGACGCACTACTGCGTCGCGAAGAACCAGCCCCGCCTGGAAGCCACGGCCTTCGCGGACGGCGGCCGCACGGTCGTCTTCACGTTCAAGGACGGAGCGAACATCCCGACGCGCGACCGTGGGCACATGGACAAGGCCGTCTTCACATTCGAGGCCGCGGATCGCGTCCGCTCGCGCTGGACCTGGTATCAGGACGGGAAGGAGAAATGGTTCGAGGAGATCCTCCAGACGCGCAAGCCCTAGTCGCCGGCGACGACCGCGTCTTAGTCGCGCGATTCCTGGGTCGGCGCGACGAGCCCGCTTTCCGTGCCCTCTACGACCGGCATACGGGCTTTCTCTACCGATTCCTCATGCGCCTGACGGGCCGCGGCGCCGACGCGGAGGAGGGCGTGCAGGAGACCTGGATTCGCGCGTGCCGCGGGCTCGACCGGTTCCAGTGGAAGTCGGCGCTGCCGACGTGGCTGGCCGGGATCGCAGTGGGCTGGTGGCGGGAGGAAATTCGCCGGCGCGGGCGGGTGGGCGAGATCTCCGGCGAGTCGGACGCGCCGAGCGCCGCGCCCATCCGCTCGGAAATCGACCGGATCGATCTGGAGCGGGCGTTGGCCGGGCTCGCGTTGGGATACCGCGAGGCGATCCTGTTGCACGACGTCTACGGCCACACGCACGGGGAGATCGCCCAGATCCTGGGTGTCGACGAGGGGACGTCGAAGAGTCAGTTGTCGCGGGCCCGGCGCGCGCTGCGCGCGCGGCTCGCGGGGAGGCCAGCGTGAGCGGACCCGACGAAGATCTGAGCCCGGAAGAGCGGCGTGCCCT
>JBDTXY010000080.1:0-9720 GCA_040005945.1 Acidobacteriota bacterium | reverse complement strand
CCGGCCTGCTGGAGAGCCTGGCCCGGCAGGAGCTTCTTCCGGCCGAAGTGATCCTCGTGGACGGCGCGGCCGAACACGACACCCGAACCGAGCGCGTGTCTTTGGAAATGGCCGCGGCGCAGCCGTTTGCGTTGCGCTACATCCGACACGGCGGCGGCACCGCGATCCAGCGCAACGCGGGCATCGAGGCCGCCACCGGAGACTTCATCGCGTTCATCGACGACGATATTCGCCTGGATCCGCCGTTCTTTCGCAGGATTCTCGACGTGTTCCGTGAAGACCCGGAGGGGGCGGTGGGCGGAGTCGTGGGCTACCGGCGCAATGAGTTCTTCGATGGAGAAACCCGGAGACGGTGGGTCTGGTACCGCCGATTGCATCTCCTGCAGACGTTCGAACCGGGCCGCTATGACTTCGACAGCGGCTATCCGATCAACGCCAACATGCAGCCGCCCTTCCAGGGAGTGCGGCCAGTGGATTACATGACGACCGCGTGCGCGGTCTGGCGGCGGCAGGTCCTGGATCGGGGGCTCCGGTTCGATCCGTTCTTCCGAGACTACGGCGTTCTGGAAGACGCCCACTTCTCCCTGCGCGCCGGCCGCCAGTGGCGTCTCCTGCAGAGCGGGGACGCGCAGTGTGTCCACCTGTCTTCCCCGCTGGGGCGGGAGAACCGGCGCAAGGTGGGCTACAAGAGCGTCGTCAACTACTACTACGTCTTCCGCGACGTCTGTGGCCCCCTGGATTGGCGTCGGAGGCTGAGGTTTTGGCGATTTCAGCTCTTCGAGCTGTTTCGCATCGGAGCCGGCGGGCTCCTGGCCCGCCGGGGCTCGACGTTTTCCGAGCTGAGGGGCCGCTTGGAGGGGTTCTGGGCGGCCGCCCGGCTGGGGCGCGGGTCCGCATGATCCGACCCTGTTCCCGCCAGGGGCTCCCCACATGAGGCTGGTCGTCTTCTCCTCCAAGACGTGCTGGAAGAGCTCGGCTTCGCCTTCGGGTTACGCCACGGACGGGGGATTCCCGGCCCAGATGGGCGCCCTCTCGGAGCTGTTCGATGCCACCACTCTCGTGCTTCCGTGCGCGCCGGGGGGCAGCCGTCCGGGTGAAACGGTCCTGACCGGCTCGAACCTCACCGTCACGCCGCTCCGACCGCTTCCCGGGAGCGGGTGGCGACGGAAGACGTCCTTCCCGTGGTGGACAATCCGAAGCCTCTCCGTGATCCGCCGGGAGTTCCAACGCGCCGACGCTGTGCACGCCCCGATTCCCGGAGATGTCGGGACGATCGGAATGCTTCTGGCCTTGGCCGCCCGCAAGCCGCTCTTGGTTCGATACTGCAACAACTGGTTCGTCACGCGGACCCTGGCCCAGCGATTCTGGAAGTGGGCGATGGTTCGGACCGCAGGAGGGCGCAACGTGATGTTCGCCACTGGCGGCGCCGACGAGGCCCCCTCCGCGCGGAACCCGGAGGTGCGTTGGATCTTCGCCACCAGTCTTCACGAACGGGAGATCGCAGCGTCGGCGCGCCCACGCGACCACCTGCCGGGCGCCCACCCGCGGTTAATCCTGGTGGGCCGTCAAGAATCCGGGAAGGGAACCGACATCCTCATCGAGAGTCTTCCGGAGATCGCACGGAGATTTCCGGGAGTCACCCTGGACGTCTTGGGCGCAGGCTCCGCTCTTTCCGGATTCGAGCGGCTCGCGTCCGACGCCGGGGTTCGGGACCGCGTGAAGTTTTGGGGGAACGTGGACCGGTCTACCGTGGTGCGGCTTCTCCAGGCCGCCGACCTGTTCTGTTTCCCGACGGCCTCGGAGGGTTTTCCCAAGGTGGTCGTGGAGGCGCTCGCATGCGGGCTGCCGGTGTTGACCACGCGGGTGTCGGTGTTGCCTCGCCTGCTATCGAGGGGCGCGGGAATCGTCCTGGACGAGCTCTCGACCGCCACCCTGGCCGACGGCGTTCGGCGCTGCCTGAGCGACGAGGCCGCCTATCGGGCCATGTCCGCGCGCGCAATCGAGATCTCTCGCGACTATTCGCTGGAGCGCTGGAAGAAGACTCTCGAGGGCTCGCTCTCGGCGGCCTGGGGTCCGCTGCGCAGCGAGCCGCGATCGGGATTCGAAGGCGAACCGGGGCCGCCCCGCGCGACGGGACCCGACTCGGTCGGAAACGGCTCGGCGATTCGTCAAACAGGGACATTGCTTTGAGCGCCTCGGCGACCGGACAGGTCCGGATCGGCGCCGGAGCGGTCTCGACGGGGACAACCCGTCATTTCTGGAGTTCCAGCTCCTTGGGTGTAGCCGCGCTGGCGCTGCACTTTCCCCTCGGCCTGGCGCTGGCGAAGTATCCGCGCTTCGGAGTCTTCCATGCCGGGGCGGCGCTCGCAGTCGGGCTTCTTTGGGCGTTCGCCGGTCGGCACCCGTGGCGGGTCGCCTACGCGGCCGCCTACATCGCCGGCGCGGAGGTCCTCTGGCGGATGACAGGCGCCCCGATCTTCTGGGAGTACAGCAAGTACGCCGTCGGGTTGCTTTTTCTCATCGGTCGATTCCGCTTTGGCGGCGGGAAGGCTCCCGCCGTGCCGCTCATCTACTTCCTTTTGCTTCTTCCATCTACGGTGCTCACGCTTTCCGACCCATGGCCGATCGCTTTCAACAACCTCAGCTTCAACCTCTCGGGACCGTTCGCGCTGATGTCGAGCATCCTGTTCTTCTGGAGGTTGCGGATCTCCAAGGCGCAGTACCGCCGGCTTCTGCTGGTCGTCGTGGCGCCGATCTGCGGTGTGAGCGCCCTGACGTTCCAGGGCCTCCGACAGTCGGGGCCCATCATCCGGTTCGGCACTCAGTCGAACTATGCCTCCAGCGGCGGGTTTGCCCCGAACCAGGTCTCGGCGGTGCTCGGCCTCGGCTTTGCTTTCATGGCGCTCTACCTCGTTACCGCACCCTCGCGGCCCGTCTTGCGTCTCGCTCTGATGGGCATGATGATGGCCTTCGCCGCCCAGAGCGCGATGACATTCTCGCGCGGAGGCCTCTACCTGGCCGTCGGCAGTCTGCTCGCGGCGTCCGCCTACTTGTGGCGCGAGCCCGGGCCTCGCCGCCGGTTCCTGGTCGGGGCAGTGTTCGTCGCGGTCTCTGCGGTGCTGGTCGTTCTTCCACGACTCCTCGCGTTCACGGAGGGCGCGATTCTCACGCGGTTCGCCGAGACGTCGACCACCGGAAGGTACGAGATCGTGCAAGCGGATCTTCTGACGTGGTTGGAGCATCCCATTGCCGGGGTCGGTCCCGGAAGAGCAGCCAGCGGGCGTGCGCGCTTCTTTCGAGAAGTGGCTTCGCATACGGAGTTCACACGACTCCTGGCCGAGCATGGCCTCTTCGGCCTCGCGGCGATCGTTTGCCTGACCATCCTGATTCGGCGCGCGCTGAGAAGGCGGGGGGGGACGACCGCCCGGGGTCTCCGTGGAGCCATGATCACCTGGAGCACACTCTTCATGCTCGTGGACGGAATGCGATTGGCCGCGCCCGCCTTCGTTTTTGGCCTCTCGTTTGTCGAGATTCTGCATCGACGATCGCGCCTCAGCCGACACATCGCCGGGCGCGACGATCAGGCGCAGGCGGAAAGTTTGGCCAGAATGCAAAGCCCCGCTGTCGCGGCCGGCTCGCCACGATGGGTTCTGGCCGAGGGGTCCGACGGTCAGCGCGGGAGATGACCCGACGGCCCTTGGGTCTCGCCTGGGTCATCCCGCCGACTCAACCCCAGCCCAGATGACTTCCGTCGGAATCCGCCTGCGTGTGGCCCTCTTGGCGGGAGGATTGGCCCACGGCGGCGCCGAGAAACAGCTCCTGTACTTGGTCAGAGTGCTCCAATCGGCGGGCGCCGAAGTCGGGGTCTACAGCAACAGCGTGGACGGCTACTACGGCGACCTGCTGCGATCTCGCGGTATCGAGCCGGTCTCCCTGGGAAAGTTCGGAGGTCCCATCGGCCGGCTCCTCCGCCTCGTGCGCATGCTCACGGTCTTCCGACCCCATGTGATCCAAGCCAGCCATTCCTTCATGAACCTCTACGCGGGACTGGCCGGACGATGGCTCGGGACCTCGAGCCTGGGCGCTCTCCGAAGCAGTCTCGGATTCTGCAGGCGAGCCAATGGGCGTTGGACCCGCTGGCTCCTGTCCGCCCCGGCCGGCCTCGTGGTGAATTCCGAGGCGGCCCGCCGCGAAGTCCGAATGGAGGGTTCCGTCGAGCCCGCGCGTCTTTTCGTTTTACCCAATGCCGTGGACGCGGAGGAATATGAGGTTCCGGCTCGACTCGGCGAGGGGGTCACGGGAAACGATCGCCCGCCGGTCGCGGCCTTCGTGGGCAGACTCATTCCGTCTAAGCGATTGGACCTCTTCTTGCGGGCACTCGCTGCGACACGCGCGGCCGGCGTGTCCCTGCGCGGACTGGTGATCGGGGACGGTCCCGAGCTCGATTCCGGTCGAGCCCTGGCGGACGAGCTGGGGTTCACTCCGGAGGATTGCTCTTTTCTCGGCGAGCGCCAAGACCTGCCCAATCTGCTGGGCAGCGCGGACATGCTGGTTCTGTGTTCGGACGACGAAGGGCTTCCAAACGTGTTGATCGAGGGAATGGCAGCAGGCCTTCCCGTGGTATCGACACCGGCCGGGGACTCGGAGAGCATAGTAACGGCCGGCGCGAGCGGTCTCATCGTTCCGTTTGGCGAGGTCGCTGGCCTCGCCGAGGCCATGCGTCAGCTGGCGCTTTCGCCTCGCCGTCGAAGCGAATTCGGAGCCGCGGGCCGGGAGTTCGTCCGGCGCCACTTCTCGTTGGAGATTTTCTCCGAACGGCTCTTCGCCGTGTACCGTTCGATGGCGCAGTTAGAGAGGGACGACGAGACACTCGCGTTGCTATCGGACGTAGGTCATGGAAACGCCTGAAGTGACCATGCGGCTTGCCGTCTTCACGGGTCAGTTTCCGAGTCGCGTGAGTACGTTCTTCGCGCGGGACATGCGTGGACTCGTCGAAGCCGGCGTTTCGCTCGAGATTTTTCCTCTCTATCCCTCGGACGAGAATTTGTGGCGTTACGTTCCCGACATTCTGAACGCCGACGCCTTGCCTCGCGATCGGGTTCACCACCGGCCCCTGTCGGCGGCGTGGAGAGCGAGGACTCGCTCGGCGCCGGGCGGGGCCTCCAGATTCGTCGCCGAGGCTTTCTCGGCCGGTTTCGCGTCGATGCCCGGAGGATTCACGTCCGTTGCGAAGACCGCCTACGCGCTCGCGAAGGCGTGGACATGGGCCGGCGAATTCGCGAATCGCTTCGATCACATTCTGGCCTATTGGGGCAACTACGCCGCGACTGCTGCCCTCGCCTTCCACCGGCTGACGGGTTCCGCGATCCCGGTGTCGATGTTTCTCCACGCCGGAACCGACTTGTATCGGCGACCCATCCAGCTTCGGAAGAAGCTTCTGTCGGTCACCAACGTGATCACCGTCTGTGAGTTCAATCGCCGGTACGTCGAGGAGCTGTACCCCGATCTGCGAGAACGGTTGTCCGCGAAGTTCTACATTCACCATCCGGGGCTGGACTTCTCCGGCATAGCTTTTACCCCCGCGAAAAGACCGGGGGACCGCCTTCTCGCCGTCGGTTCCCTGGAGAAGCCCAAGGGTTTCGAGGTCCTCCTGGCGGCGCTTGCTATTTTGCGCCGCCAGCGGCCGGAGATCACGCTGGACTTAATCGGCGACGGGCCGCAAGCCGGAGCCCTGCGGCGTCTGGCGCTTCGCGAGGGAATCGCGGATCGGGTTCATTTTCGCGGCTGGCTGACCGCCGACGAGGTGCAGAAGGCGATGGGGGAGGCGACGATCCTGGTTCACCCCTCGAGCGGCCTCGGCGATGCGGTGCCCACAGTAATCAAGGAGGCGCTTGCCGTCGGGACGCCCGTCGTCGCCTCGTCCGTGGCGGGCATTCCCGAACTTCTCGCGGACGGGCGCTGCGGGGTGCTGGTCCCCCCGCGCGACCCGCGCCGGCTCGCGCAAACCGTCGCGGAACTCCTCCAGAGCGCGCCGCGGCGCGCGGAGCTCGCGCAGGCGGGACGCGCACACGCCGAGGCCACCTTCGATCTCTGGCGCAACGGGCAGCGGCTTGCGGACCGGCTCCTTTCGACGACTCGCTCCGCCCCAAGCCAGGCGCGTGAAGGGCGCCCTCCGTTGGGCCGCAGCGCTTCCGAAAGCTCTCGATGAACGACACTGTGCTCGCGCTCTACCATGCGCTCCCGGCCCCTGTGCGCACCGGCGTGGCCAGCGCTCGCGGCGCGTACTTGCGGCGCTGGAGGTACGGACCGGATGCCGAGACTCTCGTGGCGGAGGCGATCGAGCGCGAGTCATGGAGCCCGGAGCAATGGAGATCGTGGCAGGAGGACCGGCTGTCCCGAGTCCTCCACCGCGCCGCCACCCAGGTTCCCTACTACAGACGCCAGTGGGAGGAACGCCGCCGCCGCGGTGACCGCTCCTCCTGGGAACGTGTCGAGAACTGGCCGATCCTCCCCAAGGCTCGCGTCCGGGAGAACCCCCGCGCCTTCGTCGCCGAGGATTGCGACCCTCGCCGGATGTACCACGAGCACACCAGCGGCACGACCGGCACGCCGCTTCACCTCTGGCAGACGCGCCAGACGGTTCGACGGTGGTTCGGGCTGGTCGAGGCCCGCGTGCAGCGCTGGAGCGGTGTGACTCGGTTCGACCGCTGGTCCATGATCGGAGGTCAGCTCGTCGTTCCAGTCTCGCGGACCCGACCGCCGTTCTGGGTCGTCAATCGGCCCATGCGACAGCTCTACCTGTCGTCCTACCATCTCGCACCGACCAACGTGGCTTCGTATCTCGAGGCGATGCGAAGCTATGGAGTGACCTATCTGCTGGGCTACGCCTCGTCGATGGTGGCCCTGGCGCAGGGCGCGCTGGAGCAGGGGCTGCAGGCACCCGTGCTCAAGGTCGCCTTCAACAACGCGGAACCCTTGTCTCCGTCGCAGAGACAACGCATCACGGCGGCGTTCGGATGCCCCGTGCGGGACACGTATGGAATGGCCGAGATCGTGTGCGGCGCGAGCGAGTGTTCTTCCGGCGCCATGCACCTCTGGCCCGAGGCCGGGTTCGTCGAGATCCTCGGAGAAGCCTCGGAGCAGAGCTGTCCCTTGGGCGAGTCGGGCCGGCTGATCGGAACCAGCCTTCTCAATGCGGACATGCCGCTGGTGCGCTACGCAGTGGGAGACCGGGCGGCCTTGGGGGTGCCGGGGGCGCCGTGCTCGTGCGGGCGTCGGCTTCCAGAACTGCGGCTCATCGAGGGCCGGTCCGATGACGTTCTGGTCACGCCGGAGGGCCGGTTGATCGGACGACTCGACCCCGTGTTCAAGGCCGACCTGCCGATTCGAGAGGCCCAGATCGTGCAAGAAGCGTTGAACCGTGTGCGTGTCAAGATCGTGCCCGCCGGAGGATTCGACTCCGACGCGCTTGCGAGCGTTCAGCACCGCCTCCAACAGCGGCTGGGCTCGTCGATCGAGGTCGTCGTCGAGACTGTGGCGGAGATTCCGCGGGGACCGGGCGGAAAGTTTCGAGCCGTGATCTCGCTTCTGCCCAAACCGAGCGCCGATTTCTCGACCCCGCTGGCGTCCTCCGACGTGAGACCATGACGTTGAAAAGCGGCCGGACCCCCACTCTCGAGGGATCTTCGTCGCCCTTAGCCCGGAGCCCCGTCGGGGCGGGGCTGCCCTTCGTTTCGATCGTCATGCCGGTTCGCAACGAGGCCAGTCACATGGCGCAAAACTTGACGGCGGTCCTGGCCCAAGACTACCCACCCGACCGGTTCGAGGTCATCGTCGCCGACGGCCGATCGACCGATGGAACCTCCGACATCGTTCAGGCGCTGGCGAATGGACATTCTTCGCTGCGGCTGGTCGACAACCCCTCGGGGATTGTCGCCACGGGACTCAACCGGGCCCTAGCCGAGGCTCGGGGCGACGTGATCGTACGCCTCGACGGACACTGCGAATACCCCAACGACTACGTGCGAAGGGTGGTCGCCCTACGGGAGTCCACCGATGCCGCCAACGCCGGCGGCGTACTGGTTCCCGTGGGAAGCAGTTACGTCCAGCGGTCGATCTGCGCGGCGTACTCCTCCCGCTGGGGAATCGGCGGTTCAGCGCTGCGGGCTCAGGAAGATTCGACTGAGGTCCGGGAGGTGGACGCCGTGCACGGTGGCTGCTGGCGGCGCGACACTCTCTCCCAAGTCGGTCCGTTCGCCGAGGAGATGGTGCGCAACCAGGACGATGAGATGAGCTTTCGTCTCCGGAAGGCCGGAGGTCGGATCGTTCAGGCCACGTCGATCCGGGTCAACTACGTCGTCCGAAAACGCTGGAGCCAGCTCTTCCTCCAGTTCGCGCAGTACGGCTACTGGAAAGTCCGCCTCGTCCAGAAGTACCCGCGACAGGCGAGCGCGCGCCACCTGATGCCAGCGGCCCTCCTTTTTCTCTTCATCGCGGCGGCCGCGTCGACTCCTTTCTCCCGGTGGGGCGGCCCGGCGCTGGCGCTTCTGACGGCGGCGTACGGGACCGGTCTCGCTCTGGCGGCGCTTCCCGCGGCTCTTCGGTTCTCGATGAGCCTGTGGCCCGGCATCGTCATGGCCCTTCTCGTGATGCAGGTGGGCTACGGCTCGGGCTTCTGGCTGGGATTGTGCGCGCTGACGGGAGGGCGCTCCCGGATGGATCGCTGGTTCTCGAGGCTGACACGATGAGGTTGTCTCGCGGGAGCGCGGGATTCGATCCGGTGCGGGAGTCCGAGACTGCGGTGGGAGGGAACGATTGCGTCCGAGCGGCATTTACGGTCGACGTGGAGGATTGGTATCAGTCGACGGTCGATGCCGACGCCGCCATCAGTGAGCAAGTGGTGGGAAATGTGGATCGCGTGCTCGCTCTGCTCGACGAACACGGTGTCAAGGGCACATTCTTCGTCCAAGGACTGGTCGCAGTCCGTTTCCCGGCTCTGGTGCAGCGATTGGTCGCCCAAGGACATGAAGTCCAGTCTCACGGCCACACGCATCGTCCATTGTTTCGAATGGATCGCGAGGAGCTTCGCCGCGAGCTCGACTCCGCCCGAAAGAGCGTCGAAGACGCCGGGGGGACATCCGTCACGGCCTTTCGCGCGCCCGATTTTTCGATTCTCCGCGAAAACCTTTGGGCCCTGGAAGTCCTCGCGGAAGAAGGCTTTCGCGTGGACTCCTCGATCTTTCCCTTGCGGACCGCCCGTTACGGAATCCGAGGGTGGAAGGCGGAGCCCGAGCGTTTTCGCTTTTCGGGAGGAGCCGAGCTCGTGGAGGCTCCCGTGGCCTGCGTCGGCCGCGGCGATCTCCGCTTGCCGGTCGGGGGAGGCGGCTATTTCCGGCTTCTGCCGCTCGCGGTCCTCGCCGGAAGCCTCCGGTGGTGCGTCGAGAATCGACGCCCTCCGGTGCTCTATTTTCACCCCTATGAATTCAACGCGAGAGAGCTTGATTCGTACCGCGATCGAGTGTCTTGGTCGTTGCGGCTTCATCAAGGTTTGGGTCGTGAGGCCCTGGTGCGAAAAGTGCACGCGGTTCTGCGAATGCTGCCCTTCGGGCGTCTCGATCGCGTGCTTCAGGCGTCGGGGGTTTGATTGAGAACGGTATTCCTGGCGGCCGATGATCCGCTCTATCTGCCCGACTTCTTCGGTCGCGTCCTGGCCGCACGGGC
>JBDTXY010000079.1:0-9859 GCA_040005945.1 Acidobacteriota bacterium | reverse complement strand
AGCCGTCCTCGGAGCAGGGCTTGACGATCAGCGGAAACGCGATGTCGTGCGAGTGATCGAGCTTGCCCTTGTAGGAGGTCGCGAAAAACGGCGTGCGGATTCCGTGGAACGCGAAGATTTTCTTGGCCAGAGACTTATCCTGCGCGAGGTAGAGCGAGTGCGGTCCGGCGCCCGTGTAGGGCTTTCCCAGCAGATCCAGGTACGCCGCCAGGTTCATGTCCATGGTGTCGTCGCCGGCATAGGACTCGGTCAGGTTGAAGAAGAGATCGGCGGCCGCGCGCGCCAGGGCGGTCAACGTCTGGTCGCGCCCGTCCACGACCAGGTAGCACGGCGCGTGCCCCAGCTTCTCCAGCGCCTGGAAAATCTCCTCGCGATCGTGCTTGGGCTTCCGGCGCGTCTTGCGCCGCTTGCTGCCGGCCTTCATCGGTTTCTCGGGAGGCGGCGGCGGCTCGGCCTCCTCTTCCCAGAGGTCGTAGAGGACCGCGATCTTGAGTGTTTCCCGGCTCATTCGCCTTCCTCCATCTCGGTCAAGGCTGAACGAACTTTCCCCGGGCGAGGTAGTTCATGGCGAGCGCCGTCGTGTACGTGGCCACTTCGGTCAAGTGCTCCTTCTCGGTTTGAATGGTCGCGCGCAGTCCCAGCTCCGCGACGCGCGACTCGATCGACTCGACCAGGCGCTTGACCAAGGGACGCTGCACGCCCGTCCAGTACGTCACCTTGTCGACCAAGGACTTGCGTCCCTCGCGCAGCAGATCGGCGGCCGGACGAGCGCCCCGGGTCTTGCGCTTGGAAACCGGAAAGATGTCCTTGAGGTCGCTGTCCAGAGCCAGATCCACGGCCTGGGTCTCCCGCTCGAGCGCCTGGTTGTAGAAATCCTCGACGGTGGTTTCCATCTCCTCGACCGTCACGTCGGTATGGCCCTGGGGCCGCACGGGCTCGGCATCGCGAAAGTGGCGCGCCATGCGATCCACGTACCGCAGCTTGGCCATGGCGCCCCAACCCTTGTAGCGCTTGCGCCACGCGGAGCGCGGCGTGAGCCACACGGCGAAGGTTTCGGCGAAGTCTTCGTCCGGATGTTTCTGGGCGTACCAGCCGGCGATGTGCCTCACGAAACGGCGGGAGAACGGGACCGGCCGGTAACTGTCCCGATAGGGCCGGCGGAAGGGGCCGAACAGATCCCGCCACTCCGGGGTCTTGTACAGCTCGTAGGCGTAGTTGAAGGCGTGCCCGGCCTCGTGGCGCAGGTACATCAGGATCTCGCGCCGATCTTCCAGATCGTTCATCTCTTTCTCCAGGCGCGCGAGCTTGGGATCGGCCAGGTAGAACGGAATTCCGATGACGGGCTCTCCGGACGGACAGCCCCACTCGTCGGTGAGATAGCAGAGCGGGCGGAACTTGCGGAGGCCCTTGCGTTCGATCTCCCGATAGAGCTGCTGGACGAGTCGCTCGAGTGGAGATCCTTCGACCTTGAGACCCAGCTCTTTGATGGGCTTGGTCAGGATTTCCTGGACGTCCGGCGGGGCTTTTTCAAACGCGCGCAAGGGATTTCGTCTCAGAGTAACACAGAAGGGCGACGCGGAGCGCGCCGGGACCTGGCATCCGAGGGCTACAATGTCGATCGGCCAAAGGAGGTCGCATGGCGGATCCTCTGATCAAAGTGATTCCCAACGGGCCCTATCGCGTGATGGGACCGATCAAGGTCACCGACGCGCAGGGCAAAGAGATCGTGGTCGAAGACGGCCGCGGCATCTCGCTGTGCCGGTGCGGAAGCTCCGACAACAAACCGTTCTGCGACGGCACGCATGGACGGGTTGGATTCCAATGCGACAAAGCGGCGGGCCTGCCCTAGGAGATTGCTGAGGCGAGTCGCGTGTTCTCCGCCGCCGCGCTCATCCTGACGTTGGGCCTCGTCGAGCCCGAGCCCATGACGCCGACCGTCTCGGCGGATCTCGACGGAGATGGAACCGCGGAAACCGCCACCGCCCTGGCCTCTCGCGGCGGCGTGAGCCTGGAGATCCGCAACGCCAAGGGAAAGACGATGGCTAAGGAGACGGCTCCGGCTCCCGCCGCGCAGCTCGTCCACGTCTCCCTGACGGCCGCCGCGCTCGGCAGCACCGGATCCCTTCTCGACGTCCTCGCCTCCACGGACGCCTCCGAGTGCCGCTCGGTCTGGCGGTACCACGACCGCGCGTTGACGCGCATCCCGATCCAGGATGCCGCCGGCCATCCGCTTCCCGACTGCGCGGCTCCCGGCGGATGGAGCCACCGCTGGGAGCGCGAGGCCGCGGAAGCGCCCTCGGTCTTGGTCCGCGAGCGCAGCGAAACGGTGGAGCGCGGCACACTGCGGCGCAGGGACGTCTTCGCCTTCGCCGGCTTTTCGCTCAACGCGGATCCCAAGCGCTCCGGCGCCGAGATCAACGGCATTCCCATTCCGTCCTGGTACGAGGCGCGCCTCTACACGCGCACGGGACTCGAGGCGCTCTACAAACGCTTCGAAGTCGCCACGCTTCGCGCGGAGCCCCAGCTGCGCATCCTCGCGGACCGGGAGCGCGGCGTCTTCGCGCTGCGATTTCAAACGTCCGAGGGCGAGATCGTCGCGCCGGTCGAGGCCTACGCGTTCGTCCCATCCGAGGCGAAGGCCTCGCTCGTCCTTCGGACCGGTGAAAAGACGTTTCGCGCCTCCGTCCAACTGGGGGGCGGCGGAAGCGTGCCGACCGAGGTTCGGGTCGAAGGTCTGGGCCGTTTGTTCGACGTGATCTTCGCGCCGGCCGGGAGTTGGAAAGGGAGCGTCCGGCAGGTCTATCCGTCCGCGGCCGACGAGATCGCGTCGCAGTACCTGACGGCCCAATGGTCGGGAGCCCAGGGCGCGGTCCAGATCGAGAATGAAGGCGCTCCGCCCTACCGCGTCCGCATCGGAAAGGCGTTGTTCACCCTGGACATGGACCAAACCCCGCCCGCGACCGACTTCGTCCTTCTGCCGGCCGACGGGTCGGGTCACGCCTGGGCGATCGTTCTGCGGGGGCCCAATGCCCTGGTGCGAACTCCCATGGCCTGTGCCGCCGGGGGCGCCCCGCGGGAGTGCCGGCCGGAAGGGGCAGGGGAAACCTTGCGCCGTGTGGGCGCGCGGATCAATGTCAACTAGGGCGGCGCGTCGGATTTGAGGTCCCCGCGCCGACTATTTCCAGGTCCAGCAACCTGCTAACCTTTGTCAGGATAAAAGCTTAATTAAATGGACCTCTGGCTTCTCGGGCTCGGCGTCCAAACCGTGGGCGCGGCCCTCCTTTCCGGAATCTTTCTGTACCTGTCGCGGGGACGGGGCAATCGCGTCCTGCAAGCCGCCGGGATCGCCTGGTTCTTCCTGTTCCTCGCAGTCCTCTCTCTCTTGGTGCTGTCGCGCCTTCACGTGAGCTGGGACCGCCAGCTCTACCAGTACTTCAAGATCCTCTACATCGTCACGCTCTGCGTGGCCGCGATCCGGATGGACCGCGACATCTCCCTGGCCAAGCCGCTGTCCGTCGCGGCCATCGCGGCGATCCCCTTCGCGCTGATCCTGGTGCATTCGGCGGGAAGCGACTCGACGTTTTTTACCCTGCACCTGGGCATCCTCGCCGTCGGATGGCTCGTCCTGGCGGTCTTCGTGTATCAGAGTCCGCGCGCGGGCCTGGGCCGGCAGTTCGCGGGTCTGCTCGCCCTGATGACGGCCGCAGCCCAAATGGTGTACGTCATCGTTCTCTCCGTCTCCCCGGCCCAGCGAACCCGCCCCCTGTCCGCGCTCGCCTACACCGGATTCCTGGACGTCCTGTTGGAGATGCTCTTTGGCATCGGACTGATCATCTGGGCGATGGAGGACACCGAGCGCCGGCTGGCCGCGCTGCACGCGCGCACGGTGGACGACACCCGCCGTTCACAGCGCCGCGCGTGGCTGGACCCGCTGACGGAGACGCACAACCGTTTCTTCCTGGACGAGATTCGTCCGCAGCTCGAAGCCAGCGAAACGGGCGGCTCGATCGTCCTGATCGACGTGGACGGCTTGAAGCGCATCAACGATCAGGAAGGTCACGAGGAGGGGGACAAGGCGATCTGGACCGTGGCCACGGCGATCAAGAAACTGGTGCGCGGCAACGACCACGTCATTCGCTGGGGCGGCGATGAGTTTCTCGTGATCCTGCCCGG
Organism: Acidobacteriota bacterium; assembly: GCA_040005945.1. Classification (GTDB taxonomy): domain Bacteria; phylum Acidobacteriota; class Thermoanaerobaculia; order UBA5066; family Gp7-AA6; genus DAHUXD01. Next base: position 5,686 of record JBDTXY010000079.1, on the reverse strand, counting down.
CATGGAAGACGAGCTGGCGCGCAAGCGTTTTTATATGCTGCCGTCCAAGATCGACGAAGTGAAGCAGACGACGCGGCCCGGGGCCAAGCCCTACACGAAGTTCCTGGCGGCCTCGGTCGGGGTGCACCCCTACTCCAAGCGTGCGCCGCTGGACATTGCGATCTCGCAGGCGGACCGGGTCATGTACGAGCGCAAACGCGCGCACCGAGAGATGCGCGGGCCCGCCGGAGAAAAGACGACATGAACTACTTCTGGACCTTCTGTCCCCAATGCTCGGGTCAGCTGACGATTCAGTACTCCGAGCACCCTGACGGCCTGGCCGGGTCGCTGCGCCGCTGGTCGCGGGATCGCAGCGTCAACGACGGCCGCCAACTCCACGTTCCGCGCGCCGAGCTGTCGCCAGACGGAAGCTTTCACACCGCCTGCATCTGTGGAGAGCCGATCCAAGTCCGCGCGGCAGAAGTGCAGCACGCGGCGACGGAGCGGCCCTAACTGATAACTACTCCTTCAGCACCACGACGGTCGCTCCGGACCCGCCGCGCTCGGGGGGAGCGTCGCCAAACGCGACGACGTCTTCACGCCCGGCCAGCAACCGGCGCACCTCCGCCCGCCGCACGCCGATTCCCTTGCCGTGGATGAGCCGGACTTCGCGAAAGCCGGCGTGCCGGGCCGCTTCCAGATACTCCCCGACCGCGGAAACAATGTCCCGGGGATGAAACGAATGGAGATCGAACGAGTCTTCGATGGGGATGCGCGTCGGCACAGCCGGGTTAGATCCCTTCGATCTCGACACGCAGAGTCATCGCCGCCCGCGCGGCCTTGGAGATGATGCAGTACTTCTCCGCCAGCCCGAGCGTCTTCTCGACGGCGGCGCGGTGGGAGGCCAGCAGAACCTTGGGGACGCGCGCGTGGATGACGGCGCTCCGCATGCGATATCCGCCCGCCGGGTCCTTCTCGAGCTCGCCCGCCACGCGCACCGAAGGCGCGCCGTAGGCGACGTCGAGCTTTTTCAGGAAGAGCGCCCAGGTGTTGACGAAGCACGCGCCGATGGCGGCTAAGAGCAGCTCTTCGGGATTGGCCGCGCCGCCGGCTCCCCCGAGAAAGGTGGCGCCGGCGATCGGAACCGCGAACGCGCCGTCGGAGACGGCGACCTCTCCCTTGCCGCCGGCGTCCCCGGCCCAGGCCGCTTCGATCTGGAACCGGTGGATCTCTTCGGCTTGCGACAAGGCGCGATCATGCCACAGCTACAATGCCGGACTCGTGGCCTTGCGTCTCGGAGTGCCCTCGCTGTTGCTCGTGTTCGCCGCCGCCGCGTGCGCCAGCGCGCCGCGCCCCACGCGGGCGTCGATTCAGATCCGCGCCAATCCTCGGGCGACTCTCGAGGGGCGCGTGCGGGATCCCGAGGGACGCCCGGTGGCGGGCATCGCGGTGCGCGGAATTCCCTACGGCAAGGACATCCCGTGGTCCGACTGGGCGGTGACGGAATGCGATGGGTCCTTCCGGCTCTCCCTCTTCGCGCCGTCCACTTACGGCTTTCAGCTTCTCTGGAATAAGACGTCCGTGATCACGGCGAGCCGGGAGGACCCGGCGCGGCTGAACCTGCCACTGGCTCCGGGAGAGCGCCGCGCGGGGATCGCGCTGACGTTCCTGGGAGCGCTTTGGAAGCCGGTCACGGCGTCGGCGCCGGAGCGAACGCCTTCTTGCCCGTGAGCTCCGCCTCCACCTGAGCCAGGTTGTCCCCGATGCGTTCGCTCCAGGTCCAAGCCCGGTACTGGCTGCGCAGCTGCGGCAGGAGCGCATCCGACAGCGCGGCGCCGGAGTCGCCCCGCTGGAGCTCTCGGGCCACGGCGAGCCTCAAGCCGGCCAGATAGTCGCGCAGCGCGCGCATGTCCAGCGGCCGGGCCACCGCGCCGTGCCCGGGGACCAAGATCGCGCTGGGAAAGCGCAGCGCCAGCGCGTCGAGGGTCTGCACCCAGGCGTCCGTCTTCGCATCCGAGAGGTTGGGAACCGTGGCCTTCTGCACGAGATCCCCGCCGAAGAGAACGTTCGCGTCGGGAACCCATACGAGCGAATCCCCGGCCGTGTGCCCGGGCTGGGAGAAGACGTCGACCCTCCGTTCCCCCAGCCAAATGGACAACGAGTCGCGGTAGGTCTCCGACGGCAAGAACCCGCGCAGCGATTTTTCCTTCTCGGGCGAGTTGGCGGGCGCCATCCGCGCCAGAGCGGCCGCGCGCATGGCGGAGCGGGCGTTCTCGTGGGCAACGACCACGGCACCGGCCTTGGCGAGCTCCGAGTTGCCGCCGCAATGGTCCAGGTGGTGATGCGTGTTGACCAGCCAGCGCACCGGCAGATGCGTCCTGCGGCGGATCTGCGCCAGCAACTGTTGGGCCGCGCGCGGCGTCGCGAAGGAATCCACGACGAGCACCGCATCGGATCCGATGATGAAGCCGGCGTTTCCGATCGCGGAGTCATTCCCGGGCTGAGCGATCGCGGCGAAGACCCCCGGCGCCGCTTCCGTGAGGGCGAAGCCGTCCGCCGCTTGCTCGGGGAGTCCAGGTCCGAGCGCGGCGGCGAACAGCCCGAACACCGCCCAGACGCACCCTCGCGCGAACCGTCGCATCACGGCGGATTGTAGCCGCCTGCCCATATAATCCGGTTGATGGCCGCCAATCCCAAGCCCGAGCGCCGGCGCGTCCGCTGCGTGATCAACGGCAAGGAGATCGACGTCTGGGAGGGATACCGGCTCTGGGACGCGGCCCTGGACGCGGATGCGCGACTCTGGAAGTGGTGCGGCGGAGAAGGCCTCTGCGCGACCTGCGCCGTCATCCCGGTCTCCGGAGGCGAAAACCTGTCGCCGCCCACGCGTCTGGAGAAATTCTCGCTGGCCCTGTGGTTCGTCAAACCGCTCGCGCTGGTGCGCAAGCGCTGGAAGACGCGCCCCGTGCGGCTGGCTTGCCAGGCGTACGTCCAGGGCGCCGTCGAGGTCGTTGGCGTTCTCGGGCGCAGCGGCAAGCAGGCCCAGCAGACCTACGGGTTGGAATAGGCCCGACTTTCTCGAAAGGGCCACTGCGGATGCGCCTGCCCGCCGCCGCGCCATGAATCGGACGGCCCGCCGCCTGGTCTCGTTGGGCTCTGCCGCCGGAGTCCTGTATGTGGGCGGTTCCTTCCTGGCCTCGCGGGCGCTCGCCAGGCGATTGCTCTCGCCGGCGGGGCTGGGCCCCACGCCGAATCGATACGGCGATTTGACTGCGTCGCTCCAGCGGACCGCCGCCGTGTTCGCGGACTTCCGCCACGCGGGGAGCGCGCGGCTTCCGGTCGAGCTGTCCGCGATCTTCGCGTCGCCCGGAGAGCCGGCGAGCCGCCCGACGATTCTCTTTCTCCACGGCAAGGGGGGCAACGCCAGCGAATGGACGCCGGACGCGCTGCGCGCCTTGCGGCTGGGCTACAACGTACTGATCCCGGATCTGCGCGGCCATGGCCGCAGCGGCGGGCTTTTCTTCACGCTCGGTTATCTCGAGAAAGAGGATTTGGCGCTGACCCTGGAGGCCGCGGTCGAGCGATTCGGCGTGGACCCGGGCCGGCTCGGGATCCACTCCTGCTCGGCCGGCTCCTCCGTGGCGCTGGAGTTCGCGGCGGGCCGCGCCGGCATCCGCGCGATCTGGCTGGAGTCTCCCTTCGCGCAGGCGCGCGAGATGGCCCCGCACTATCTGTCACGCGCGACGGGAATTCCGCGCCCCCTGCTGGCCCTGGCTTCGCGCTGGGCCATCGCCCGGGCGGTCGCGCGCGTGGGCCGAGAGCTCGGAGTTCACGATCCCGCCGGAGGCCTCGCGCTGCTGGATCCGCTGCGCGCGGTCGCCCGCACCACGGCGGCGATCCTGTTGGTTCACGGCGAGGACGACGGCTTAGTCCCGCCCCGATTCACGGGCCGGCTCGCAGCGGCCTTGCCGCCGCGCAGCGCGCTGTGGAGGGTGCCCGGCGCGGGGCATTGCCACCACGGGAACGAGCCCGCGGCGGTCGCCCTCGAGGCCTACGCGCGGCGCTGGGGGGAGTTCTTCAGGACCTACTTGCCGGCGTGAGCCGGGCCCTGCGCGGATCCTGCGTCCTGCCCTTCAACTGCCCGCACGCCGCGGCGGCGTCGGGGCCACGACTGCGCCGAACGGTCACGGGCCAGTGCGCCGCGACCAGCTCCTTCGCGAAGCGGTCGATGCCGGCCTCCCCGGGCCGCTTCCAGCCCGGCAGGTAAGTGGCGTCCTCGTTCAACGGAATGATGTTGATCTTGGCGGTCAAGCCGCGCAGAAGGCGCGAGAGCCGCGCGGCATCTTCGACGGAATCGTTGACCCCGGCGATGAGCACGTACTCCACCAGGATTCGCCGGCGCGGCTCCAGCGGCCACGCGCGCATCGCGGCGATCAACTCGCGCAGCGGATAGGTGCGCGTGATCGGCATCAGCCGGGTCCGGATCGATTCCTCGGCGGCGTTGATCGAAACGGCCAGATTCGGGCGGCGGGGCAACGCGGCGAGCTTCGCCAGAGCGGGCGTGATGCCCGAGGTCGAGACCGTGACCCGGCGCGGCGCGACCATCTCGAAGAGGATCTCCAGCGCCGGCAGCAGACCCTCCAGATTCAAGAGAGGCTCCCCCATTCCCATGAACACCAGCCGCATGCCCTCGTAGGTCCGGTCCACTTCGCGCAGCACGGCCTGGAGCTGGCCCAGGATCTCGCCCGCGGAGAGGTTGCGGCCGGCTCCCAGGCGCCCGGTGACGCAAAAGGCGCAATCGACCGCGCAGCCGGTCTGGGAGGAAAGGCAGATCGTGAATTTCGGGACAAGGGGCATCGACTTCGCTTCCCGCCTGCCGCCTGCCGCCTCCCCCGGGACCGCCCGCGCATCCTCGAACTCGTTGGCCAGGGAGTCGCGCGCCTCCCCGGGCATGTACACCGCTTCGATCAAGGCGCCGTCGGCCAAGCCCAGGCCCAGCTTGACGCTGCCGTCGTCGGAGGTCTCCCGGCGCAGGATCTCGGGACGTCGAATCGGAAGCTCGCGATCCAGCCGCTCCCGCAGCGCCGCAGGCAGATCGCTCGCGAGGTCGTAGTCCCGCACCAGGCGCCGGTGCAGCCAATCGAAGATCTGGCGGCCGCGGTAGCGGGGCAATCCCCATTCCAGCGCCAGCTGCTCCCACGCGGGCTGCGTCAAGCCGAGGGGGTCCGGTTGAGCCGCCATGGCGGGGAGTCTAGACCGGGGGGTTGTCAGTTTTCAGTGGTCAGTTATCAGTTCAAAACTGATCACTGATAACTGATGACTGATAACTCGTCTTACCGCGCGGCCTTGGCCCTCGGGGCGGCCAGCTTGCGGTTGCGCACCTTGCGCGTGGGATCGATGCCGAGGGACTTCAGGAAACGCAGATCCTTGAGGTTGATGCGAAACGCCGCGCGCTCCCCGGGACTCTTTCCGTTCCCGGGCTCCTCGCGCGCCACAGCCACACCCCGGCGGGCCCGCGACAGGCGCGCCTCCCGCTTGTTCACGCCGACCTTGGCGTCGAGGACCATGTAGAGGTTGTAGCCCTCGTCGCGGATGCGCTGGATCGACTCGTGGACGCGTCCCGAGCCCGAAATCGATTCGTTGATCGCTTGCCCGAGCTCCTTGAGCATCTCGCGGAGGTGATCGGAGAGTTCCATGGCCGCAGCGATTA
>JBDTXY010000078.1:0-9982 GCA_040005945.1 Acidobacteriota bacterium | reverse complement strand
TTCGGTGCCGACGAGTTCGATATTCGCGGCAGGGGCGTTGCGTTCGTCCACCTTCGCTTTGTCCAGGGCGGCCTGGACCTGCTGGACTTTCTCCTGGAAGGGCACCGGATCCAGCTCGGCCAGCACGTCGCCCTTCTTGACCTGCTTGTTGAAATCGGCGTGGAGGGCGGCCACGTTGCCCGATACGACGCTTCCGACCTTGACGGTCGTCACCGCGAACAGGGTGCCGGTCGCCGTGACCACTTGCGTCACGTTGCCCTTATCGACGACGGCCGTGCGGTACTTGGTTTCGGCCTTGCGGCGGCTGCCCAGCACGAACACGGCCGCCACCGCGACGGCGGCCGCGAGGGCGACCCAAACCAGCTTCTTCATCCTGCTTTGTCCAACGGGCCGTGCGTTCGAATTCTTCCGATGTCGTTACGCTCTGGTCAACGCGGCGCCCCCGAAGAAGGTTACACGGGAATGCCTTTCAGAACCGTCGCGGCCCGGCGCCCGGGAATCAGAACGCCCCGCGGGGCGCCCCTTAGAGGTTCCGGTCGATGAGCTTGACGAACTCGCTCCGGGGCAGGGCGCCCAACGCGCGATCCGCCACCTGTCCGTTCTTGAAGAGGATGAAGGTCGGAATGGAAGTGATCTGGTAACGGGTGGCCACGTCGGTGGATTCGTCCACGTTGATCTTCGCCACCTTGATCTTGCCCGCGTACTGGGTGGCCAGATCTTCCACGATCGGGGCCACCGAGCGGCAGGGGCCGCACCACGGGGCCCAAAAATCCACCAGGACGGGAACGGGACTCTTCAAGATGTCCCCGTCGAAACTGGCGTCGGAGACCTGGGTCACATTCGGGTTATCGGCCATAATTACAGCTCCTTCACACGCAATTACGCCGGATGACTCGCCCTCGATTCACGGCGTGAAGGACCATCCTAACCCATAGACTCCTCAGTGCACGTGCGCGTGGACACGTCCCCGGACGTGCGCCAGCCCCTCGCGCATGAACCACGGCACCATCAGCAGCGACAGCGCCGGATCGACCCAGCCCGGCGCATGGAAGAGTCCCGCCACCATCGCCACCAGCGTCAACGCCGAGTCGATCGAGCACGCGATCGATTCCTTCGCTTCCGCGGCCAGGCCCTTGCTGCCCAGGCGGCGGCTCGTCTTCCACTTGAAGTAGCCCACGATCGGCATCCCGAACGTCGCGAAGACGGTCAGGAGGAGTCCCAGGACGCTGGGCGAAACGTGGTTGCCGCCGCTCAGCTCCACAACGGCGCGCGTGAAGGTGTACGCCGCGAGGAGCAGGAACGACAGGCCGATCCAGCGCGCGAGGAGTTGATCGCGCCGCGCGTGGTCCTCCTCCTCGTCCGCGAGGTGCCGCAGGTGACGCACGGCGAGAAACGCCGCCCCGCCCTCGATGACACTCTCTAGGCCGAAGGCGAGCAGCGCGAGGCTGCCCGTGCGGGCCGCCTCGAAGAGCGCCAGGCCGCCTTCGCCCACCACGTGCACGAAGGTCAATCCCAGCAGCCAGTACATGCGCCGCCGGAGCGCGGCAGTCGAGCCCGATCCAGCCGTGGCGGACATCGACATGGCTTCCGATCCCGAATTCACGCCGGCATTCTACGCAGTCGGCCCCGCCGGAGCCTCGAAGGAGGAATAGAATGCCCTTCCAGAGGCCTTTGGAGAGCGAGATGCTGCGCCGAATGAGGACTGCCCCGACCGTGCGGCTGGCCCTCTGCCTGGCGGCGCTGCTCGCCGTCGGCGGGTCCTTCGGTCTCCATCCCGAGCCGGCCGCGGGCTTGGAAAGCGCGGTGCAAGCGGCCGCCTTCGCGAAGTTCCACGCCCCCGCGGGCGACCACGGTTGCGTGGCCTGCTTGACCCACGGCGCCGCGCTCGCGTCGCCCTTCTCCGGCATCCTCCTGGCGTCTTCTCCGTGCGAGCCCGCCTCGCTGACCCTGGATCCCCTCTCGCACGGGCGCCTGGCCTGCAGAGACCTTCCGGGCCGCTCGCCTCCTCTCGACCGCTCTTAGGGGTTCTCGAGGGCGCGCCTCAATCGGCGTGCCCATTGGAAACACCGGGCTCGCGAGGAGGTCACCGTTGAGAATTCGAGCACATCACATCGTCGCCGCTTCATGGCTTCTGGCCGCGGGCGCGGCGCTCGCGCAGGAGCCGCCCCCGAATGTCCCGGAGCCCGAACCCACGCCCGTTCCCGCGCCCCCTCCCCCGCCCCCGGCCGCGACGAATCAGGCCACCAACTACTTCAACCCCTCCATCTCCGTGATCGGCAACTTCCTCGGCGTCGCGGGGCACAACCCGGTCGAGAATCTGCCTCCCGCGAGCCTCCGGGAGTCCGAGGTGTCGCTCCAGGCCATCGTGGACCCGTACGGGCGCGCCGACTTCTTCCTGTCGTTCAGCGAGTCCGGGGTGGAGGTCGAAGAAGGTTTCATCACGCTGACTTCTCTGCCGTGGAAGCTGCTCGCGAAGGTTGGCCGCATGCGGGTGTCCTTCGGCAAGATCAACACGCTGCACCTCCACGTGCTCCCCTGGCCCGATGCCCCGCTGCCGATCGTCAACCTGCTCGGCGGCGAGGAAGGGTGGAAGGGGACGGGCGTGTCCCTGGCGAGGCTGGTTCCCTTGCCGGGGGACACCTTCTCGGAGCTGACGCTGCAGGTGTTCGGCGGCGACGCCGAGGGGCTCTTCGAAGCCCCGAACCGCGGCGATCTCTCCTACAACGGGCACTATCGAATCTTCAAGGACCTCTCCGAGTCGGTCAACCTGGACCTGGGGCTTTCTTACGGCGCCGGAGCCAATGGCACCTCTCTGACGTCGGACGTGCGCTGGACTCAGCTTCAGGGCGTCGACGTGACCCTGCGCTGGAAGCCTCTCCAGACCGGGAGCTACCGCTCGGCCATGCTGCGCGGGGAGTTCATCCGCAGCCACCGCGACGAGCTGACCGGCGCCGAGGTCGCCTACGGCTGGTTCGTGTCCGGGGAGTATCAGCTGGCGAAGCGGTGGTGGCTCGGCGCGCGGATCGAGGCCTCCGACCACGCCGACGACGGATCCATGCGCGACACGGGCCAGGCGGTGACCCTGACGTTTAACCCGAGCGAGTTCTCGCGGATCCGCACCGAGGTTCGGCGCCGACACTATGGCCAGGGCATCACGGCTAGCGAAGCCCTATTTCAACTCCAATTCGCGATCGGCGCCCACGGCGCCCATCCCTTCTGAGGTCATCGCCAATGAAAAAAATCCTCCTCGCTCTGGCCCTCCTTTCCGCTCTGACGCGTCCCGCGTTGGGCAAGCTTAGGGTCGTGACGTCCCTCCAGGACTTCGCTTCGATTGCCGACGCGGTCGGGGGAAGCCGCGTGGAGACTTCTGCCCTGGCCAAGGGGTATCAGGACCCGCACTTCGTGGACCCCAAGCCTTCTTTCGTGCTGAAGTTATCCAACGCCGACCTCCTGATCGTGGCGGGTCTGGAGCTGGAGATCGGGTACCTGCCCCCGCTCATCGATCAGAGCCGCAACGACAAGATCCGGCCCGGCTCGGCCGGTTATCTGGACGCTTCCACGGCCTGCGACATTCTCGAAAAGCCGACGGGAGAAGTGACGCGAGCCATGGGCGACGTGCACCCGTTCGGCAACCCCCACTATTGGCTCGATCCCGACAATGGCCGTGTGATCGCCCGCGCGATCGCAGCCCGACTGACGCAGCTCGATCCGGCGGGTGCCGCGGAATACAAGTCCAACCTCGCGGCTTTCGAGGCGAAACTCACCGAGGGAGAAAGGCGCTGGGACTCGCAGCTCGGTCCGTACGCGGGCACGCAGGTTGTGACGTACCACAACTCTTGGCCCAATTTCCTCAAGCGCTTCAAGCTCATCGCCGCCGGCTACATCGAACCCAAGCCCGGCATCCCGGCTTCCCCATCGCACACGGTGGAGCTGATCAACCTGATGATCGAGAAGAAGATCCCGGTCATCTTGATGGAGCCGTATTTCGACCAGAAGACTCCCAAAGCGGTTTCCGACAAGACGGGAGCGACACTGGTGACTTTCATTCCTTCGGTCGGAGGCGTTCCAGAAATCAAGGACTACATTGGGCTCTTCGACTACGACGTGAAGATGTTGGCCAGCGCCCTCGCCGCGAAAAAAGGCGCGCGCCCATGAGCGTCTTCGAAGTCTTGCTCCCAGCCTTCGTCGCCGGCCTGATCCTGACTGGAATGCTGGCCTATTTGGGCGTCCATGTCGTCGAGCGAGGCGTCATTTTCGTAGACCTCGCTCTCGCCCAAATCGCAGCCCTTGGCACGACGATCGGGATCCTTTTCGGCTACGACATGCATTCCCGGATGGGGTACGTTTTCTCGCTCGGATCCGCCTTCATCGGGGCCGCCGTGTTCGCCTTCTCACGCGTCCATCGGGCCACTCGGATCCCACAGGAAGCGATCATCGGCATCGCTTACGCGGTCGCCGCGGCTACGTCGATTTTGGCAATGTCGAAAGCAACCGGTGAAACCGAGCACTTGAAGGAGATGCTCGTCGGCAACATCCTTTCGGTCTCATGGCCGGAGCTGGCGCGGACAGCGGGCCTTTTTGCGCTAGTAGGAGTCTTCCACTTCCTCTTGCGCAAGAGGTTCTTGCTGATCTCGATGAATGAGGCTGAGGCGCAGCGGCACGCAGTGTCGATCCGCCTCTGGGATTTTCTCTTCTACGCCTCGTTTGGCTTCATCGTAACTTCGTCGGTCGCGATTGCCGGCGTCCTGCTGGTCTTCTCGTACTTGATCGTTCCGGCGGTTTCCGCGATGCTCTTTTCGCAGCGCCTGGGCGTGCGCCTGGCGATCGGCTGGAGTATGGGCGCCGTGACCTCGGCGATCGGGGTATACCTGTCCTACCTCTGGGACTTGCCCACCGGCGCGACGATCGTCGCGACCCTCGGGGCGGGGCTGCTTATCCTCTCCGGGGTGAGGCTTCTGACGCGGAGAGCCGCGGCCTAGCGGGGGCCCTCGAAGTAGCGCCGCGTCTCTTCGATGTCCCGCTGGATCTGGGCCTTGAGGTCCATTATGGACGGGAACTTGCGCTCCTCGCGCAGGCGATCCAGGAAGAAGAGCCGCACCTTCTCGCCGTAGACGTCCGAGGAGAAGTCCAGAACGTACGTTTCGATGGTCGTCGCGTAGTTTTCGTAGAGCGTGGGCCGCCGCCCGATGTTGGTGACGCTCGCGAAGCGGCGGCCGAACGACCGGATCTCGATCTCGGTCACGTAGACCCCCTCGGCCGGCGCCAGCTCGTTCTCGGGCTCCAGATTGATGGTCGGCACGCCGATCTGATGGCCGACGCGGTCGCCGCGCGAGACCAACCCGTCCAGCTCGTACTGGCGGCCGAGCATTGCGTTGGCCTCCGGAATCGTCCCGCGCTCCAGCGCTCGCCGGATTCGCGAGGAGGAGACGGGCTCGCCGTCGGCGAAGACCTCCTCCACCGCCGAGACCACGAAACCGCATTCGCTTCCCATGCGGGTCAGGAGGGCCAGGTCACCGCGCTTGCCGCGTCCGAACGCGAAGTGGGCGCCCAGATACAGCTCCGAAGCGCCGAGCCGGTCGCGCAGGAGCGTCCGGACGAACTCCTCGGGCTCGGTCAGCGAGAAATCCCGCGTGAACGGAATGACGAGGAGCGTCTCCACCCCGATCGCCGCGACGGCTTCTTCCTTCTGCCGCAGGGTCTGGAGTCGGCGCGGGGCATGATCCGGGCGCAGGACCGCCATGGGATGCGGCTCGAACGTGATCGCGAAGGAGGGGCGGCCGATCGCGGCGGCCCGCCCGACCACGGTCTCCAGGATCTTCCGATGGCCCAGGTGGACCCCATCGAAGTTGCCGATCGTGCCGACCCCGCCGCGGGGCAAGTCCGTGGCTCGGAACGGGTCGCGGATGACGTGCATGGGACGAAACCGTCAGCTGTCAGCGCTCAGCCGTCAGCCGACGATGCCTCCCACCACGTCGTAGTCGAACGTCTTCTCGATTTTGACCTGGACCACGTCGCCCGGCGCGAACGGACGGTCCGCCGTGTCGTTGATCAGGACCCGGCCGTCGATCTCGGGCGCCTGAGAGCGCAGGCGGCCCTCGACCAGGTACTCCGTCTCCTCGCTCTCCCCCTCGACGATCACGTCGACGGTCCGGCCGCGAAGCGCGCGCAGCTTGCCCCGCGCGATCGGCTGCTGCAGCGACAGCAGGAAATCCTTGCGGCGCTCTTTCTCCTCGGCGGGGATCGGGTCGCCCAGCGGTTCCGAGCCGGAGCCGGGCTCGGGCGAATAGGTGAAGGCGCCCAGGTTGTCGAACTCCGCGCGCCGCACGAATTCGCACAGCTCGGAAAATTCCGCTTCGCCCTCGCCCGGAAAGCCCAGGATGAAAGTCGTGCGGATCGCGATGTGCGGCACGAACTCCCGCATGCGCGCGATCATCGCCAGGTACGAGGCGGCGTCGCCGCCCCGGCGCATCGCGGAGAGGATGGGCCGCGAGACGTGCTGAAGCGGGATGTCGACGTAGGGGACAAACCGCGGCTCTTCCGCCATCAATCGGAGCACCGAGTCGTCGAGCGTCTTGGGATATGCGTAGAGAAAGCGGATCCAGGGAAAGCGGGTGCCGTCGAGCAGCGCCTGCACCAGCCGGGTCAGTCCTTGCCGGCCCGCTCCCAGGTCCTCGCCGTAGCGCGTCGTGTCCTGCGAGATCAGCACCAGCTCTCGCACGCCCTGCGCTTCGAGGGATCGAGCCTCCGCCAGCAAGGAGTCGACCGTGCGGCTGCGCTGCATGCCCCGCATCTGCGGGATCGTGCAGAACGTGCAGGGATTGTCGCAGCCCTCGCCCACCTTCAAGTAGGCGTAGCCGCGGCGCCGGGACAGCACGCGCGGAGCGCTCTCGTCGTAGAGGCGCGTGGCCAGGGGTTTGTCGGTGAAACGCGGCAGGGTCGGGAGCCCGGCGGCGGCCGCGGGAGCATTCTCGAGCTCGTCCAAACCGACGAACGCGTCGACCTCCGGGATCTCGGACGCCAGCTCGCGGCCGTATTTCTGGACCATGCAGCCGGCGACGATGACGCGATCGATCTCGCCTCGTTTCTTGCGCTCCACCTGCTCCAGGATCGCCTCGATCGACTCTTCCTTGGCCCGATCGATGAAGCCGCAGGTGTTGATCAGCACGACCCGCGCCTGATCGTCCGGCACGACCGCGTGGCCCGCGCGCTGCAAATGGCCCAGCATGACCTCGGTGTCGACCAGGTTCTTGGGGCAACCCAGCGAGACGACGCCGACGGAAGGCAGCGGCTTGTCGGTCATGGCCTACGGGTAGATCCGCTTCAGGGTCCGCGGATACGGAATCGCTTCCCGCAGGTGGTGGATTCCGCAGACCCACGCCACGAGCCGCTCCAGGCCCATCCCGAAGCCGGCGTGCGGAAAGGTCCCGTAGCGCCGCACGTCCAGGTACCACTCGTACGCCTCCCGCGGCAGCTTGTGCGCTTCCAGGCGCGCCTCCAGGAGCGCGAGATCGTGGATGCGCTCCGAGCCGCCGATGATCTCGCCATAGCCCTCGGGCGCCAGCATGTCCAGCCCCAGGACCACCTCGGGGTCCTCCGGGTCCGGCTGCATGTAGAACGACTTGATGGCGACCGGAAAGCGCGACACGATCAACGGGCGCTCCCGGTCCGCGCAAAGGGCCGTCTCCTCGTCGGCGCCGAGGTCGTCGCCGAACTTCACGGGAAATCCTTTCTCCTGGAGCGCCCGAATTCCCTCGCGGTACGTGATGCGGGGAAACGGCTTGTGGATCGTTTCGAGCTTGCGCGTGTCGCGCTCCAGCCGCTTCAACTCCTCGCCGCAACGATTCAGGGCCCGCCCCACGAGATACTCGACGAAATCCTCGGCGAGCTCGCAGAGTCCCTCGAACTCCATGAAGGCGACTTCGGGCTCGACCATCCAGAATTCGGTCAGGTGCCGCCGGGTCTTGGATTTTTCGGCTCGGAACGTGGGCCCGAAGCAGTAGACCTTCCCGAAGGCGGCGGCGGCAGGCTCCAGGTAGAGCTGGCCGGATTGCGAGAGATAGGCCTTGTCGCCGAAGTAGTCGGTCTCGAAGAGCGTCGAGGTCCCTTCCACCGACGAGCCCGTCAGGATGGGAGAATCGATCCGCACGTACTCGCGCTCGTAAAAAAAGTCGGCGATCCCCTGCTCCAGCTCGGATCGCACGCGCAACACCGCGTGCTGCTGGGAGGAGCGCATCCAGAGGTGTCTCAAACCCATCAGGAAATCGACGCCGTGCTCCTTGGGCGTAATCGGGTAGTCGGGTGAGGCGCCCAGCACCTCGACCTCCGAGGCCGTCATCTCGTAGCCGCCGGGCGCCCGCTTCTCCTCGCGCACCGTCCCGACCACGCGCAGAGAGCATTCCTGGGTGGTCTTCTCCGCGGCTTCCCAAACCTCCGGGGACACCTCGGCTTTCGGGACGACGACCTGGACGTATCCGCTGCCGTCGCGGACGATCAGGAACTGGATCTTGCCCGAGGACCGCTTGTTGTAGAGCCAGCCCTGGACCGCCGCGGAGCCGCCGGCCTTCTGTCCGATCTTGGCGATGGAGGTGGTGAGCATAAAAACGGCGGATTATACGGTCAACGGACCCAGACGTGCCGGCGCAGCACGGTCTCGCCCCCGTCTTTGCCAACGATCGTCAAGCGGATCTGGTGCGCTCCGGGCGGCATGACGGGCACGACAAACCCGAACCCGGCGTGTCCGGAATCGGCGTAGTCGGGATAGGCCTTTTGGATGTCGGGCCGGCGCCCGCCCAGCCACGCCGTCCCCGCTGTGCCCTGTTCCGTCGCGACCCGGATCTCCGCGATGCCCGACTCATCCAGCGCCCAGCCGGCGCCGCCCGAGCCCGGCGCCATCGGGGCAAACTCCGCGGGGACGTCGATGGCGCCGAAGGGCGGCGAGAGGTCGCTTTCGGACACCGCGAAGAAGGCGTCCAGCTCCTCGGTCCCGCGTCTGGCCGCGCTCCCGGGAAGACTCGCATCGAAGCGCGGCGCGCCAGCCAGCCGGAAGGCGAAGTCGACGTCTTGCGCATGCGGAAAGCTGCCGAGCAGCTCGATCTCATGCATCGCCAGGCCTCGGCCCAGGAGATGCCGGTATGCGCTGGACTCCAGAGGCGTCATCTCGTGAGGGTGATAGATCAGCACGCTGGCCTTCAGGGCGGCGATGCGGGACCACACGGAGTCGGGGATCGGCCGGAGGTGAAACTGCCCGTAGAGCTCGCCATACGGCGTCGGCGAGAAGCTCGAATGCCCGTTGACGATCGGTTTCTCGTGCTCGGCCTGCCGGAAAGTGTATTCACAATCGTGCGGAAATCCGAATGGCCATTCGATCACGCCTCCCGGCAGCGGGGCCGCCCGCAGCCATTCGTAGACGCCCACCGGCTTCTCGTCGTAGGGAAACACGTGGATCGGAAAGGCGCGGTATTCGACCAGCATCAGGCCGATGGCCGCCGCAATGCAGAGCCCGCGCCGCGTGCGAGACAAGCCGCGCGTCCAGAGGGACAGCCCCCAAGCCGCGAGGACCGCCAGGGCCAACTGAAACAGGACGACCCCGCGCGCCACGGCCCGGACGGCGCCGAAGATCGATCCGAAGGACTGAAAGAGGAATCGGTAGTAGGGAGTGCGGCCGCCCAGGCAAACCAGGACTCCGGTCGCTCCCACCACGAGGAGCAGCAAAGCGCGCCGATCCGGGCTCGAGCGGCGCAGGAAATCGCCGAGCGACGCGAATCGGCTCGTTCCCGGAAAAGCGAAAGCCAGGCGCGCCAGAATCGCGCCGGTCAGGACGACCAGGATGCGGCGGGGGTCGCCCAGGGACAGAGGTCCGACGCGGAAGTTCGGATGGAAGCATGCCCAGAGCCAGCAGCCCGCGACGACCGCGATTCCGACGTCGCACCCGCGTGCCGCGAGGCGGCGCGCGGGGGAGATTTTCGGCGGTTCCGATTCCGCG
>JBDTXY010000077.1:0-9994 GCA_040005945.1 Acidobacteriota bacterium | reverse complement strand
AAGGACGGGAAACCGCGCCGCGAGATCGACGCCGTCTTCTCCCCGGACTCTAAGACCATCGCGTTTCTCTCCGACGCCGCCAAGGAGGGACAGGTCCAGATCTGGCTGGCGCCGGCATCCGGCGGAGCTCCCAAACAGCTGACCCACGTCCAGGGTCAGATCGACCATCTTCTCTGGTCGGCCGACGGCCGCTCGATCGCGTTCCTCTTCGTCGAGGGCTCGACCCAGGAGCCCGGAGCCCTGGTGGCGTACAAGCCCGATTCGGGGGTCGTCGAGGAGGTCGTCGAGGAGCAGCGGATCGCGATCGTCGACGTCGCGAACGGAGGCCTGCGCATGGTCTCCCCAGCGGACCTCTATGTCTACGACTACGACTGGTCCGCCGACGGGAAGTCCTTCGCGGCCGAGGCGGCCGTGGGATCCGGCACCAACAACTACTGGCTCGCCGAGCTCTACATCGTGCCGGCCGACGCGGGTCCGGCGCGCTCGATCTGGAAGCCGCCTCTGCAGATCGCCTGCCCCCGCTTCTCGCCGGACGGAAAGTCCGTCGCCGTCATCCACGGCATCATGAGCGACGAGGGATCCACCGGCGGCGACGTCTGGGTCGTCCCGGTATCGGGCGGCGCGCCGCACAATGTGACTCCCGGCATGCGCGCCTCGGCGAGCGCACTCTTCTGGCGCCCGTCGGGGGAGATCCTGTTCGAAGAATTCGTGGACGGAAACACAGGCTTCGCCAACGTCCCACCCGACGGCGGAAAGATCCGTCCGCTGTGGTCGGGCGCGGAGACGGGACACGAGTTCGGGATCTCGAGACTGGAGACCTCCGTGGTCATCCGCGATTCCTTCGAGAAGCCGCCGGAAGTCTTCGCGGGTCCGATCGGCGCCTGGAAGGCCGTGACCTCCGTCAACGCGAACGTGCGGCGCTGGTGGGGGGAGGGCAAAGCGCTGCATTGGAAGAGCGACGACGCGACCGTGCAGGGCTGGCTGCTCTACCCCATGAACTTCGATCCCTCGCGGCGCTATCCCATGGTCGTCTCCGTCCACGGAGGTCCCTCCTCGGCGGTCACGGCCGGATGGCCGCAGCGTTGGAGCGCCACGCTGCCGTCGCAGGGGTATTTCGTCTTCATGCCCAACCCGCGCGGGAGCTACGGCTTCGGCGAGTCGTTCACGCAGGGCAACGTCAAGGACTTCGGCGGAGGGGACCTGCGCGACGTCGTCAGCGGCGTCGATGAAGTGCGCAAGGGCGCGCCGGTCGACGGCAATCGTGTTGGGGTCATGGGATGGAGCTACGGCGGCTACATGGCCATGTGGGCGGTCACGCAGACCAACCGTTTCGCCGCCGCGGTCGCCGGCGCGGGGATCGCGAGCTGGCAGAGCTACTACGGGCAGAACCGGATCGACACCTGGATGCTGCCGTTCTTCGGCGCCTCGGTCTACGCGGACCCCAAGGTCTACGCGAAGTCCTCGCCGATGGAGTTCATCCGCAACGTCAAGACGCCCACGCTCGTCCTCCACGGCGACCGCGACTCGGAAGTCCCGACACCTCAGGGCTACGAGTTCTGGCACGCGTTGAAGGCCCAGGCCATTCCCACGCAGCTGGTGATCTACACCGACGAGGGCCACGACATCCGGCAGCCCGGACATCGGTTGGACATCCTGAAGCGGACGGTGGGGTGGTTTGATAAGTACCTCAAGTAGTTGTCCGCTTTCAGTTATCAGTGTTCAGTTCAAGAGGCACGATACAAACTGATGACTGACGACTGACAACTGATAACTTCCCCCCAATGTTTGCCCCCCGCATCCTGGCCGACCGCTCCATCATCGTCACGGGCGGCGGCTCCGGCCTGGGACTCGCGATGGCGAAGATGTTCGCCGCGCACGGCGCCCGCGTCACGATCGCGGGCCGCAAGGCCGAGCGGCTGGCGGCCGCGGCGCCCGAGATTTCGGCCGCCGCCCGAGAAGGCGGGCAGGTCGAGACGTTCGCGGCCGACGTCCGCAATCCCGACGAAGCCGAGAAGCTGGTGGCGCATGCGGCCGCGCGCTTCGACGGCGTCGACGGCCTGGTCAACAACGCCGCGGGCAATTTCCTCGCGTTCTCCGAGGAGCTCACGCCCAACGGATTCGACGCGGTCGTCCGCACGGTCCTCTACGGCAGCGTGAATTGCACGCTCGCGCTCGGGCGGCACCTGTTGTCCCGCAAGGCTCCCGGATCCGTCGTCTCCATCGCCACGACGTACGCGTGGACAGGGACCGCCTTCGCCCTCCCCTCGGCATGCGCCAAGGCGGGGGTGCTGGCCATGACCCGCTCGCTGGCGGTGGAGTGGGGCCACGCCGGGATCCGCTTGAACGCGATCGCGCCCGGGCCGATCCCGACGGAAGGCGCGTTCTCCCGGCTGCTCGCCGACTCGCAGGCGCAGGCGCATGCGATCGAACGGATTCCCTCCCGCCGCTTCGGGCGGCCCGAGGAAATCGCGAACCTGGCGACGTTTCTCCTGTCCGACCTCTGCCCGTTCCAGACCGGCGACTGCGTCACCATGGACGGCGCGGAGTGGCTGGCGGGGGCGGGAGAGTTCTCGGACTATCGCCGGATGCCGCGCGAGGCGCTCAAGGCCCGGTTCGACGCGATGAAGCCGAAGAAGAGGTAGTCGTCAGTTCTCAGTCTTCAGTTTTCAGTCTTTACTGACAACTGGCAACTGACAACTACTCCGTGAACGCTTCGTTCAGCAACTGCTCGAGCTCGCGCTTGTGCACGGCGGCGTTGCCGGTGGCCGGGGAGGGAGCCGCGGCGCGGCCCACGTAAGAGAGCGTCAGCGCCGCCGGGAGGAACTCGCCCGCGCGCTCCTTCACGAAGCTCCACGGCCCCATGTTCTGGGGCTCCTCCTGGACCCACACGGCAGCCCGGACCCCCGGGTACGCGGCCTGGATCGCCCGCAGGCGCTCGGCCGGGAACGGATAGAGCTGCTCGATGCGCACGATCGCGGTCGCCGCGGCGGAGCGTTTCTCCTTTTCGGCGCGCAGATCGTAGTAGACCTTGCCCGAACAGAACAGGATCTGCGTGATCGACCCGCGGTCCTGGACTTCCGGATCGTCCAGGCAGGCGCGAAAACCGCCGGAGGTCAACGCCTCCAGCGGCGAGGACGAGGCCGGCAGCCGCAGCAGGCTCTTGGGCGTGAAGAGGATCAGGGGCCGCGCCGGAGACTGGCGCATCTGGCGGCGCAGAAGGTGGAAGTACTGCGCCGGCGTCGTGACGTTGCCGATCTGGATGTTGCCGTCGGCGCACATTTGCAGGTAGCGCTCGATCCGCGCGCTGGAGTGCTCGGGACCCTGACCCTCCGAGCCGTGCGGCAGGAGCATTCCCATCCGCGTCGTCTGGCGCCATTTGTCCTCGGCCGACGCGATGAACTGGTCCACGATCACCTGCGCGCCGTTGGCGAAGTCCCCGAACTGCGCCTCCCAGAGCACCAGCGCCTGCGGCCACTCCACGCTGTACCCGTACTCGAAGCCCAGCACCGAGAACTCGGACAAGGGGCTGTCGCAGGACTCGAACGGCGCCTGCTGCGGATCCAGTGTCGCCAGCGGCGTCCAGGTCTGCCCGGTCGCCGTGTCGTGGAGCACGGCATGGCGCTGCGAGAAGGTTCCGCGGCTGGAGTCCTGGCCGCTGATCCGAATCGGCGTGCCCTCCAGGAGGAGACTGCCGAACGCCAGGGCCTCGGCGGTTCCCCAGTCCAGAGGCGCCGCGCCCTCGGCCATCTTCGCCCGCCGCGCCAGCTGCTGGACCATCTTCGGATTGAGGTGGAAATCCGGCGGCACCGTCGTCAAGACGCGGCCGATCCGCGTCAGCGTGTCGTGCGGTACGCCCGTTTCGATCTCGATGACCGCGGCGTCGCCCGGCGCCAGCGGCGGCGTGGGCGGACGGGAGCGCTTCGCGGCCTCCTTGGCGTCGGCCAGCGCCTTCTCGGCGAGCGCGAGCTGGCGGGCCTCCAGCGCCTCCACCTCGGCGGCCGTGATCACCCCGTCGCGGATCAGCCGGCGCGCGTACAGCGTCTTGACGCCGGGGTGCGCCTCGATCGCGCGGTACATCAGGGGCTGCGTGTACGTGGGCTCGTCGCCTTCGTTGTGCCCGTGGCGGCGAAACCCGATCAGGTCGATGACGACGTCCTTGTGAAACTCCTGCCGGTAATCCAGCGCGATCTCCAGCACGCGGTAGGCGGCGTCGGGATCGTCCGCGTTGACGTGGAAGATGGGAATCTGGTTGATCTTCGCGACGTCCGTCGAATAGACCGACGACCGTCCCTTCGACGGCGGCGTGGTGAAGCCGATCTGGTTGTTGATGACGACGTGGATCGTTCCGCCCGTGCGATAACCCGGAAGCTGAGCGAGATTCAGGACCTCCGCCACGATGCCCTGCCCGGCGAACGCGGCATCGCCGTGGAGCAGCACGGGAAGGACGCGGTTCCAGACGGCGGGGCCGCGGCCGCCCAGGCGCTCCTGCTTGGCGCGCGCCACCCCTTCGACGACGGGATCGACCGCCTCCAGATGAGACGGGTTGGCCTCGACCTGGATGACGATCGGCCTCCCGGACTCCGAGGTGCGCTCGGTGCGCGCCCCCTGGTGATACTTGACGTCGCCTTCGTCCGCCGGAAAGTCCGGATGGACGACCCCCTCGAAGCCGGTGAAGATGCGCTCCGCGGAATTGCCCACGACGTTGGCCAGGATGTTGAGGCGGCCCCGATGCGACATGCCCATCGCGATCTGCTCGACGGCGCGGGCCGCGGCGCCCTCGACCAGCCGGTCCAGGAGCGGGATCGCGGTGTCGCAGCCCTCGACCGAATACCGCCGCTGCCCCAGGAACTTCGTGCCGAGAAACCGCTCGAACTCCTCGGCCGCGATCAGCTTCTCCAGGAGCGCCCGGCGCACCGTCGCGGGCAGCGGGCCCGAGGACGTCGCGGCGGAGATGCGTTCGCGGATCCAGTTCTTCTCGGTCGGGCTGGAGATGAAGCGGTACTCCGTGCCGATCTTGCCGCAATAGACGCGGCGCATCACGGCGACGATGTCGCGCAGGGGCATCCGCTCGCCGCCCTTGAGCCCGCCGGTCCAGAACTCGCGGTCCAGGTCCCAGATCGTCAGACCGTAGGTCTCCAGGTCCAGCTCCGGATGGTGGGCGATGTCGCGCGTGCGCAGCGGGTCGATGTCGGCGATCAGGTGTCCGCGGACGCGGTACGCGTTGATCAGCTCCAGCACCCGCGCCTGCTTGGCGATCTCGTCGGTCCGGCCGTCGGCCAGAACCGCCGCGGCCCTGTCGACTTCCCACCGAAACGGCTGGAACGGGATCTTGAGATCCGCGAACACCTCTTCGTAGAAGCGGTGCTGCCCCAGCAGCAGCTGCTCGATCCGGCCCAGAAAGGCGCCGGACTCCGCTCCCTGAATGATGCGGTGGTCGTAGGTCGACGTGAAGGTCACGACCTTGGAAATCGCCAGCCGCGACAGCGTCGCCGCCGCCGTAGCCGAGAATTCCGCCGGGTACTCGATCGCGCCCGTGGCGATGATCGCGCCTTGCCCCGGCATCAGCCTCGGCACCGAGGCCGTGGTCCCGAGCGTTCCCGGGTTGGTCAGCGAGATGGTCGTGTTTTCGAAGTCTGAGAGCTTGAGCTTTCCGGACCGGGCCCGGGAGATCACGTCGTCCGCCGCGGCGGTGAACTCGGAGAACCGCATCGCCTCGACGCCGGGAACGTTGGGAACCAGGAGCGTGTGCGAGCCGTCGGACTTCGTCACGTCCACGGCCAGTCCGAACCGGATGTGCGCGCGGCGCACCCGGAGCGGCTCGCCGCTGGAGGAATCGAACGCGTCGTTCAAGGCGGGCACCGCCTCGAGCGCCTTGATCACCGCCCAAGAGATCAGATGCGTGAACGAAACCTTGGGCTCTTCCGCCGAGGCGCGGTATTCGTTGACGAGGCGGCGGTTTTCATCGAGCAGCTTGATGGGGACTTGCCGCTGCGTGGTCGCCGTCGGGATCTCGAGGCTGCGCTCCATGTTTTCCGCGATCCGGGCCGCGGCGCCGCGGATCGGCTGACGCTCGCCCTCGATCGCGGGTGCGGCAGATGCGGGGACCGCACGGACCGGCCCCGCCGGCGCGATCTCGGCCTCGGCCTCGGCCTCGGCCTCGACCTCGACCTCGCCGAACCGATCCCGAAAGTACCGCCTCCACTCATCGTCCACGGCCCCGGGGTTCGCGCGGTAGCGGTTGAGAAGATCCGCGACGTAGCTGGCATTGGCCCCGAACTCCAGGAGGAGCTCTTCGGACAGATCGACGTCGCGGGTGCCGGTGGACATGGGAGGGGAATTCTAGATCAGTCGCCCCCGACACGGTGGCCGCCGGCCAGGGGCGGCGCTCGGGATACGATTCGAACACCGAGGTTTCCACTTGAAGTTCCCGCAACGCTTGAGTCTCTTTGTCGCCCTGGGGCTGGCCGGCTCCGGACTGGCCACCGCGCCCGAGCCGGCCCGGCTGGCGCCCGAAACCCGCCGGACCGCGGCGCAGCTGCGCGACACGATCGCGGCGGGTTCCCAAGCGATCGATTGGGTGCGCGAAATCGTGGACCAGGCCGGTCCGCGCCTGGCGGGCTCGCCCGGCGATCGCGCGGCGGTCGCCGCGGCCGTCGCCTTGCTCCAGAAGCAGGGATTCGCGCACGTGCACGCCGAGCCCGTGACGGTGCCGGTCTGGCAGCGCGGCCTGGAAACCGGGGATGTCGTTTCCCCGGTCTCGCAGAGGCTCTCGCTGACGGCGCTGGGCGGCAGCGTCGCGACGCCGGCGGAAGGCATCGAGGCCGAGATCGTTCGCGCCGCTTCGCTCGAAGAGCTCGACACGATGGGCGCGGCCTGCCGCGGCCGGATCGTCTTCATCGATCGCCCGACCGCCCGCACCTCCGACGGATCGGGTTACGGCGAGGCCGCCCGCGGCCGTTCCTCCGGGCCGTCCCGCGCGGCCCAGCTCGGCGCGGTGGGACTGTTGATTCGCTCGATCGGCACGGACCACGATCGCCTGCCTCACACGGGCGCGCTCACCTACGAGGCCGGTGTCGCGAAGATCCCGGCGGCGGCCCTCTCGGTTCCGGATGCGGAAATGCTGGATCGCCTCCTGCGCCGCGGCGCCCCGGTCCGGGTCCGATTCACGCTGCTGTGCCGCACGCTTCCGGATGCGCCGTCGGCCAACGTCGTCGGCGAGGTGACGGGACGCGAGAAGCCCGAGGAGATCGTCTTGCTGGCCGCGCATCTGGATTCGTGGGACCTCGGGACGGGAGCCATCGATGACGGCGCGGGCGGCGGCATCGTCATCGAGGCGGCCCGGCGGATCGCGGAGCTCGCGCCGCACCCTCGCCGCACGATTCGTGTCGTCTTGTTCGCCAACGAGGAAAACGGCCTGGCCGGCGGCAAGGCCTACGCCAAGGATCACGCCGCGGAAATGGACCGCCACGTGGCGGCCCTCGAGGCCGACCTGGGACAGGGACCGCCCATGGGCTTGTCCTGGAACGCGGGCGCCTCCGCCGAGGGACCTCTCAAAGAGATCGCCGGCGTGCTGTCGGCCATCTCCGCCGACCATCTCACGGCGATCAAGGTCGGGGGCGCCGACATCCTGTATCTGATCCTGGCGGGCGTTCCGAATATGGGTCTCTCGTTGGACGGCTCGACCTACTTCGACTACCACCACACGGCCAACGACACGTTGGACAAGATCGATCCGAAGATCCTGGACCGCTCGACCGCAGCCGCCGCGGTCACGGCGTACATCCTCGCGGAAACACCCGAGACGCTGGAGCGGATCCCGCCCGCGAATCGGGAGATCCCCAAGTGATGTTTTTCCGCCGGGCGCTCGCCGCGGCGCTCTGGCTCGGCGTGACCGCCTCGATCGGCGCAGCCCCCCTCGACGAAGCGGCCGCGGAACGGTTTGCGAACCTCGCCTTGAACTGCGTCGACCGGGAGTATCCGAACAAGCCCGAGCAGGTCTTCGAGGGCGCGTCCGACGTCCGCTCGCCCCGGGAGTTCCACCCGGCGTTTTTCGGCTGCTACGACTGGCACTCCTCGGTCCACGGCCACTGGCTGCTCACGCGCCTTCTGACGACGCATCCGGAGCTGGCCTCGGCCGCTCGCATTCGCGCGCTTCTGGAGGAGCACTTCTCCGCGGCCGCGATCGGCGCCGAGGCGCGCTACCTCGATCAGAAGAGCAACCGCGCCTTCGAGCGGCCATACGGCTGGGCGTGGACGCTGCGCCTGGCCACGGATCTCGCGACCGCGGACGACGCGCAGGAGCGGAGCTGGCGCGCCCGGTTCCAGCCGCTCGAGGACGGCGTCGTCGCGCGCCTGGTCGACTACCTGCCTAAGCTCACGCACCCGGTCCGCACGGGAGTACATCCCAACACGGCCTTCGCGTTGGCCCTCGCGCTCGACTACGCGCGCGCGACGGGCCGCAAGGATTTCGAGCGGGTCCTTCTGGCGCGCAGCCACGAATACTTCGGCGGGGACCGCGCGTGCCCGCTGGCGTACGAGCCTTCCGGCGAGGATTTCTTCTCACCGTGCCTCGCGGAGGCCGACCTCATGCGGCGCGTGCTGCCTCCGCGCGAGTTCGCGCGCTGGCTGCGAAGTTTTCTTCCCCAGATCTCCGGGCGCAACGCGCTGCGGCTGACTCCCGCCGTCGTGACCGACCCGACGGACCCGAAGCTAGTGCACCTGGACGGACTCAACCTTTCCCGCGCGTGGATGCTGCGCGGCATCGCCCGGGGCTTGCCGCCGTCGGACTCGCGCCGAGCGATCCTGCGAAATGCCTCGGACGCGCACGCCGCCGCGGGGCTCGCGCGCGTGACGTCCGGGAACTACGGGGGCGAGCACTGGCTCGCCTCGTTCGCGGTGTACCTGCTGACCGAGGAGCGCTAGGAGGCGGACTTCACTCTCTCCCGCACCGCCTGCACCTCCGGATGCTGGAACCCCAGCAGCTCGGCGATGCGGCGGGCGAGCTGGTTCTCGACCGCGGTGAGCGTTCCATCCGCGTACACGATGCCCCAGATCACTTCGATCAGGCGCAATCGTTGTTCGCGAGAAAACTTCTCGGCGACCATCCGCGTGAACTGATAGAGGTCCACGCTCTCGCGGCGCTCCGCCTCCGCCAACCGGATCACCTCGTCCACGTCCTCGGGAGCGACCCCGAGGTCCTCGCGCACGGCGCGAAGAATCCGCACGCGCTCTTCTTCGGCGAAAACATCGTCGGCGTGAGCGATTTCCAGGAGCAGGGCGCACGCCGCGATGGCGACGGCGTCCGGCCGGTGGGGCTCCTCGGAAGAGGACATGCGAGACTGAAAGAACTTTCGGATCCCTTGGATACCCATGGGCGAAGTCTATGCGAGGCCTTTTTTGCGAAACTATTTGGGTACGACCTGCGTATTCAGCACCGAGGACACATGATGAACCGCCGGGACTTCGAGACACTCCTTCTCACGCTGGAATCGACGCCGGCGCTGCTGGTCCGCGCGGCGGCCACCCTTTCGCAGACGCAGACCCGTTGCCGGCCCGCCGAGGGCGCGTTCTCGTTCGTGGAAAGCGTGTGGCACCTCGCGGATCTCGAACGGGAGGCCTACGGGTCCCGGATCCGCCGCATCCTCGCCGAGGACCACCCGCATCTGCCCAACTTCGACGGAGAGCGGCTGGCCCGCGAGCGGGAGTATCAACAGCGGGACCTCCAACCGGGGCTCGAGCAGTTCGCGCGCGCCCGCGCGCAGAACCTCGAACTCTTGAAGCGGGTCCCTCAGGCCGACTGGAAGCGATGCGGCGCGCAAGAGGGCGTCGGTCGCGTGGCGCTGTCCGACATCCCGCGCATGATGGCCGAGCACGACCGCGCGCACGGAGCCGAGATCGCCGACATCCTGGCGATGCTCCGGGGAGACTCGCGGCCGGACTGCGGCCGGACAACGTCGGCAGTTGCGTAGGCTCGGACTCCGAGCGGGCCGCTGCG
>JBDTXY010000076.1:0-9996 GCA_040005945.1 Acidobacteriota bacterium | reverse complement strand
AGGACATCGCCAGTCCGTCGCTCTCGCGGATCGTCTCGCCCACGAGCAGCCGGAGCGGGAAGTCCAGGTCCCGCACGAGGCGGCGGATGACCGCGGTCTGCTGGAGATCCTTGCGGCCGAAGACCGCCAGGTCCGGCTGCACCTGGAGGAAGAGCTTCGCGACGACCGTGGCCACGCCGCGGAAGTGCCCCGGCCGGCGAGCGCCCTCGCCGCCCTCCGAGACTCCCGAGACCTCGACCGCCGTGCAAAAGTCGGGCGGATAGAAAGCGGAGGACTGCGGGAGATAGAGGAGATCGACGCCTTCGCGTTCCAGCGCCCGGGCGTCCTCCGCCTCATTGCGCGGGTAGCGGGAGAGGTCCTCGTTCGGGCCGAATTGCAGCGGGTTGACGAAGACCGACACAACGGTGAATGCGCTCTCTCGCTTGGCCAGCCGGACCAGCGAGAGATGGCCCTCGTGCAGCGCCCCCATCGTGGGGACGAGCCCGACGGTCTTGCCCGCAACGCGGGCCTCGCGGATGAGAAGCCGCAGTGGCTCGAGTTGTCGGATGGTGATCATGGTGAGGTTATCAGTGATCAGTTGTCAGTCGTCAGTTCGGGGCTCGAACGGAGAACTGAAAACTGAGAACTGAGAACTGCCAACTAGCGTCTTAGTGCACGCGGCGCAGCGTGGTCGGCTTGTGCCCGGTGAAGGATTCCTCTTTCGACGGAAACGCGCCGCTCTTGACGTCGGTGGTGAACGCGCGCGCGGCCTCCTGAATCACCGAAGACAGATCCGCGTAGCGCCGGACGAACTTGGGCCTCAGGTTGGGCGTCAAGCCCACGATGTCGTGAAAGACCAGGACCTGGCCGTCGCATGCGGCGCCGGCCCCGATCCCGAGTGTCGGCACCGCGATCTCGGCGGTGATCTCCGCGGCAAGGGACTCGGGCACGCACTCCAGGACGATCGCGAAGCAGCCGGCCTGAGCCAGAGCCCGGGCGTCCTCCAGGATCTCTCGCGCGGACTCGGCCTCGCGGCCTTGAACCTTGAAACCGCCCAGCTTGCGGTAGGACTGCGGCGTCAGACCCACATGGCCCATCACCGGGATGTCCGCGGCCAGAATCGCTTCCACCGCGTGGAGCACGCGGCGGCCGCCCTCGACCTTGACCGCGGCGCAGCCGCCTTCGGAGAGAAACCGCCCCGCGTTCTCCACGGCCTTGCCGATCTCGGCCTGATAGGAGAGAAACGGCATGTCGCCGACAACGATCGCTCTCTTGGCGGCCCGGGAGACTGCGCGCGCGTGGCGAATCATCGAATCCATCGTGGCCGACAAGGTGTTGGGCTCGCCGTAAACCGTCATCTCGACGGAATCGCCCACGAGCAGGACGTCCACGCCCGCCGCGTCGAGCAGGGCCGCCGTCGGAGCGTCGTACGCGGTGAGCATCGCGATCCGCTCATGGCCCTTGGCGGCGATCAACTGGGGAATGGAGAGGGGTTCGTCTTCCGGGAGGATGGCCATCTTCGCGCTCCTTTCCTTTCGGTCGACGTCCCCACCTTCGGGGATCGCCGCCGATCAGGGCGACGGGGAGATTATATCCCCGAGCGTCTCACCGCACTTGTCATCCCGAGCGAAGCGAGGGACCCCTCTTGAGTTGGGGAAGGGCTCCGAAAGGGGTCCCTCGGGGCCTCAGGCCCTCGGGATGACCGGCTTCGGCGTCTATCGCGGTGCGCTACTGGCCGGCACGTAATACTGCACCCCGCGCTTCGCCTTCTGGATCTGGGCGACGAGGTCGTCGAAGTCCGCGGGCTTGTTGACGAAGTCGATCTCGTTGGTATCGACCACGAGCAACGGCGTCTCTTCGTAGTGGTAGAAGTAGTAGTTGTAGGCCTCGATCAGCTGCGCGAGGTACTCGGGCGTCACGGCCTTTTCCAACGCGCGCGCCTTCTTCTTGATCCGCTTGAGGCAGGTCTCCAGCGAACCCTGCAGGAAGATCACGAGGTCTGGCTTGCGGACGGACTCCGACAGCAGTGTGTAGAGCTTGTCGTAGATCAGAAGCTCGGAGTCGTCCAGGTTCAAGCAGGCGAAGATCTTGTCCTTGGGGAAATGGTAGTCCGCGACCACCAGCGTCGAGAACATGTCGATCTGGGCGATCTCCTGCTGCTGTTGGTAGCGGGCCAGGAGGAAAAACAGCTGGGTCTGAAACGCGGCGCCCTTCTTCTTCTTGTAGAAATCGGGGAGGAACGGGTTGTCCACGTCCTCCAGGATCTTGGTGCCGTGAAAGCGGCGCGCCAGCATCTCGACCAGGGACGTCTTGCCGACGCCGATCGGCCCGTCGACGGCAACGTGGCGCAGCTTGACGTCGCCTTCGGAAGGGATGGGCACGGCAATAAGTTATCAGTTATCAGTTATCGGTGATCAATTCCAGGACCCCAAACGGAAGACCGAGGACTGACGACTGACGACTACCTCCGCAGGACCTCGGCGATGCCGCAAATGGCGAGGAGCACCGACACGAAGCCGTTGGCCGTGAAGAAGGCGGCGTCGATGCGGGAGAGATCCTTCGGCTTCACGATGGCGTGCTGGTAGATCAGCGCGAGGATCGTGCCCAGGATGCCGGCCAGAAAGATCCAGCCTCCACCGGAGATCCGCCAGACCCAAAACAACGCAGCGGCCATCAGGACGTGGAAGAACGCCGACAGGGCGAGCGCGCGGCGCGCACCGAATCGCGCCGGGATCGACTGCAACCCGGAGCGGCGGTCGAAGTCTTCGTCCTGAAGTGCGTAGATCACGTCGAACCCGGCCGTCCAGAAGAGGACGGCGAGGCCCAGCCATATCGGAAGGGCTTCCACCGATCCCCGCACCGCGATCCACGCGCCCACCGGCGCCAGCGCGAGGCACAGCCCCAGGACCAAGTGTGAGAGGGACGTGAACCGCTTCGTGTACGAGTAGGAGAGAAGCAGCGCGAGCGCCACCGGCGACAGCAGGAGCGTGAGCCGGTTCAGGCTCGCCGCGGCGGCCACGAAAAGAGCCACCGACGCGATCAGGAAGACGCGAACGTAGGCGACCGAGAGCGTGCCGGAGGGCAGCGCGCGCGCCGCGGTTCTGGGGTTGGCGGCGTCGAGAAGGCGGTCGGCCAGCCGGTTGTGTGCCATCGCGGCGCTGCGCGCGCCGACCATCGCCAGGAGAATCTTGATCAGCGTCCCGAAGCGGGGCCAGCCGCCGGCGGCCAGAAAAGCCGACAGCAGCGCGAAGGGCAGGGCGAAGAGCGTGTGCGAGAACTTGATCATTTCGAGCGTCGCGCGAAACGACCCCGCAGGGACCGCCCGCGCGCTCACCGGGATTTTCGGCGCGCGGGCCGCAGAGGTGCGCGGCTACCCCCGGCCTTCCAACGAAACTGCTCACCGGGAGGAGAGAGTCCGAGCATCCGCGCCGCCCGGACGCAGTAGGCGTCCAGAAAGCGGTCCACGGACGGGGAATCGATGTAGAACGCGGGCGACGGCGGGGCCACGATCGCGCCCGCGAGGGTGGCCCGGCGCATGTTTTCGATGTGGATGAGCGAGTACGGAGACTCCCGGAACGCCAGCACGAGCGTCCGGCGCTCCTTGAGGCACACGTCGGCGGCGCGCTGAAGCAGATCGCGCGCGATCCCGTTGGCGATGGATCCGAGCGTTCCCCCGCTGCAGGGAATCACGATCATTCCCGTAAACGGGTGAGAGCCCGACGCGATCGACGCTCCGATGTTCGCGTTGGCATGGAGCGCGACGCGGCGGGCGAGAGATGCCGGCGTTTTGAGGTGCTCAAGCCAGGCCTTTGGGGAATCGATGTCGGGAGCCATCTCACTGCGCGCGACCTCACAGGCCGCATCCGAGATGACCAGGTGGAGGCGCGATAGGCCGGGGCTGGTCAGGGCGATCTGGACGAATCGCAACGCGAGACGGGCTCCGGAGCCGCCGGAAACCCCGACGATGATCTCGTTGCCCGCCACGGCCGGGAGTCTATACGGGGCCCCCCCGACAAGAACTTGGACAGGCGCCAAGTCCTTTTGACGGCGCGCCGATGCTCGGCGGGATCCGCCGTTCGCCGGCCTTACGCGTCCGGAGCGACAAATCTCTTGTCGCTCCTCCGACTCTTCGGTCGACGAGCCGAAGGGCACTAAAGCTTCTGGCCCGAAGACTTGGGCGCCTCCGAGCAGGACGGCACGGTATTCGCGATCAGGGCCTCCAAAGAAAGGAGGTGCCGATGGAGAACGCCTGATCCCACGGACTCGATGAGGACAACAGCGAGTCTTCTCACCCATTCATCCGAGTTTCAGAAGGAGTTTCCAATGCATTCGTCCAGACTTCGTGCCTCTGCTCTTGCCGCCCTGGTCTCGCTGGGGACCGCCATGGTCCTCTTCGCGGACAGCGCGGCACCCCCGACTCCGACCTCAAAGGTCAACATCAACACTGCGTCGGCGGCCGAGCTCGCATATCTGCCGCGCCTGGGTGCCAAGGTCGCCGCTCGCATCCTCGAACGCCGCAAGGAGAAGCCGTTCACCCGGGTCGAGGACCTCATGGAGGTCAAGGGAATCGGGGAAAAGCTCTTCGTCTCCCTCAAACCCTACGTCGCCGTGAGCGGACCGACCACGCTCAACGCCAAAGTCCGTTCCTCGTCCGCTTCTTCCCGCCGCCCCGCCTCCCCGGCGGCCAAGGAGAAGTCCCCCAACGCCGTCCCGCTGGGCAAGGGACGGTGACCCTCTCAGCCCCCCGGGGCCACCGTGGCCCCGGGCTTCCTTCCCAGGCCGGCGTGGCGCTCCCGGAGCTGCTGCTGTGGATGGTGCTCGCGGCGTGGGTGCTCGCCCTGACCACGGCCGGAGCTCCGCGCTTGAAGGAATCCGTGGCGATCCGTTCGGCCGTGCACGAAACGACCGTCGCCTTCTATCGCGCGCGTTCCAGCGCCATCTCCCGCAATCGCAATGTCGCTCTCAAGTTTCGCAAGAACGGTCCGCGGTACGAGTGGACGGTCTATGCCGACGGCAATGGCAACGGGGTGTTGTCGAGCGAAATCACGAACGGCGTGGACCCCGCGATCGGCGTCTATCTTCCGTGGTCGCGCAACGACGTCTTCCCGGGAATCATGACCGGCGTCCGCGTGCCCGATCCCGGAAGTCCGGGCCATTACCTCGACCGGATCGACGATCCCATCCGTTTCAACAGTTCCGACATCTGCTCCTTCTCCGGGATGGGGGAGAGCACCCCGGGCTCCGTGTATCTCTGGGACGGCCGAGACCGCATGGCGGTCGTCCGCGTTCTCGGCTCGACCGCGAGGGTCCGGACGCTCTACTACCGCCGCGGAGAGAAAGGCTGGACGCCATGATCATTTCCATCGAGCCCGGTCAGGGGCCAGGCGGCGACCTCGCCGCCGGCGGCCGACCAGAGAAGGGCTTTCGCATAGTCGGCTCCCGCCGGGACCCGGCCACGGGCCACGAGACATTCACTCAGCCGTGCTCCTGCGCCAATCGAAACCCCGTCCCAGATGACCGATCTCCGGATCGAGGCTCCGGGCCCGATCTCGGCGCGTCCCAGAACGCTGTCGGACGCTTCGAATCCGGCCGGCGGGTTTCGGACGAGGACACGCAGCCGGTCATCGTAGTCCCCGCCTCCATTCGGGAAGGGCCCCGAGCGCGCGAGCGCTTCGAGCGACGCGCGGAGGAAATCGCTCGGGCGGCCGAGATCGGCGAACGTCTCCTGATGGAGAACCCGCCCGATTTCGTCCCGGCCCTCCGCCAGCAGGGGTTGCCAAAGATCCCGGACCAGGCCGGTTTCTCCGGGGGGAATCCGGGAGAGCAGCCGCGGCGACAAGACACAGACGCCGGTGTAGAGGAGCGGGTGTGGGCCGTGGACGCCGAAGGCCGTGATGCGGTCCCCTTCGGCCTGAAGCGGCGTGTAGTGCTGCGGGTCCCGGTTCTCCGTGACCAACAGCGTGGCCGCCCGTCCGGACTCGCGATGGCCGGCGGTGAGCCGGGCGAAGTCCGGCGCGATGGCGGTGTCGGCGTTGACGACCAGGAAATCGCCTTCGCGCAGAAACCGAGCCGCGTTGCGCAACGCCCCGGCTGTGCCCAGGATCTGGGGCTCTGCGAAAAAGGTGAGCTTCGAAAGATCCGCCGCCTGATGGCTCAGGTCGCGCTGAATCTGGTCGCCCAGGTGATGGAGATTAATCGCTACTTCGCCGATGCCGGCCTGTCGGAGCCGCCGGAGATGCGCTAGGGCCAGCGGGACGTTCAGATAGGGAAAGAGCGGTTTGGGAATCGCCTCCGTCACCGGACGAAAACGCTCGCCCCTTCCGGCGCACAGGAGGATCGCGCGCATCAACGGCGGCGTCTCGATCGCCCGGACCGCTCTCGCGTCACGGCCCGGTTCGCCCCGCGAAGACCATGTCGGGCGGAAGCGTCGGATCCTCCTTCCGGCGCCGCGCGTAGAGCTTCGGATAGGAGTACGGAATCGCCAGTGTGAAGTCCATGCCGAGGCGGACGATGACCCTGCGGATGGCCGTGGGATCTCCTTCCACCTCGACGAAGTTTCCGATCGGCGTTTCATCCAGCGCGACCGCGCACGCCTCGAAGTCCCACTCCTCGCGGCGTTTCTCATAGCGAAATGCCTTGGACAGACCCAGCCCGGCGAGGATTCCCTCGGCTTCACCGGGATCGGAGACCTCGACCTCCCGCTCCTCCCGCGTCTTGACGCCGTCTTGAAATCGCGCCGGTCCCTTGTAGGTCAGGATCGCCCGGCCGGCCGCACGGCGCAGGCGCACGGTGCGTCCGCTGCCGGAGAGCTGGTGTAGCGCGTCGTCGTAGAGGTCGTTGACTTCGTCGTGCCGGGCAGCCCGGAGCCGGGCCGCGGAGCCGCGCAGGATCTCGCGCACGCCGTCCAGATCCGGGGCCGCGAGCTTGATTTCGGTCTCTTCGCGGGGACCCGAGGCGCCCGTCTTCACGCCAGCAGACGGCGAGCGATCTCCTGGGCCCGCTTGCCGTCGACCCGGCCGCGATGGCGCGCCATCACTTCCTTCATCGCCAGCCCCACGTCCTTCTGAGACGTCAGGCCCTTCTCCTGGATGACGTCGCGGATGGCGCCCTCGATCTCGGTTTCCGAAAGACCCTGCGGCAGGTATTCCTCGATGATCCCGAGCTCCTCGGTCTCCGCCTGGACCAGATCGGCGCGGTTTCCGCGCGCGTATTGCTCGATGGAGTCCTTGCGCTGCTTGACGGCGCGCCTCAGGACCGTCTCGATCTCCTCGTCGGTCAACACGCGTTGCGCCTGGATCTTTTCGTTCTTGAGCGCCGCCAGCAGAAGCCGGAGTGTCGCCACGCGGCGCTTGTCGCCGCTCTTCATGGCGGCCTTGAGATCGTTCTCGATCCGCGCCTGCATGGACGCAGGCTATCACCGCGCGCCGCAAGGGACACCACGCGCGGAAGGCGATAGCCTTGACCCCGTGAATCGTTTTCTCGTCGGCACCGCCGGACACATCGATCATGGAAAGACCGCTCTCATCCGGGCGCTGACGGGAATCGACGCCGATCGCCTTCCCGAAGAAAAACGCCGGGGCATCACGATCGATCTCGGCTTCGCGCACGCGCAGTGGGAGGGGATCCGGATCTCGTTCGTGGACGTGCCCGGCCACGAGCGGTTCGTCCGCAACATGCTGGCGGGAGCCGGCGGGATTCAGGCGGTGCTCCTGGTGGTGGCGGCGGACGAATCCGTCATGCCCCAAACGCGCGAGCATTTCGAGATCGTCCGCATGCTGGGCTTGGAGCACGGAGTCGTGGCGGTCACCAAGACCGATCGGGCCTCGCCGGAGCTCGTGGAGATCACGCGCTCGGACGTGCGCGATCTCACGCGCGGGTCCTTTCTGGAGGCCGTCCCGATCGTCCCGGTCTCGTCCAAGACGGGAGAGGGAATCGCCGCGCTGCAGGCGGCGATCGTCGCGATGGCGCGCTCCGAGCGCGTCGCGGATCGGGAGGGCCGCGCGGCGCGGCTGCCGATCGATCGCGCGTTCTCCATTCCCGGGTTCGGGCCCGTCGTGACGGGCAGTCTCGTGGCGGGGACGATTTCGAAAGAGCAGAAGCTGGAGCTTCTTCCGGGGCGGCGGATCGTTCGGGTGCGCCGCCTGGAGGTTCACGGCCACGAAGAGGAAACGGCGCATGCCGGGGAGCGGGTCAGCGCCAACCTCGCGGGGATCGCGCTGGAGGAGCTGCGGCGGGGGATGGTGCTGGCGCCTCCGGCGGCCTTTCCCGTCTCGTCGCGCTTGCTCGTCCGATTGGATCTCCTGCCGGATTCCCCGGCCATCGAGAGTGGCGATCGCGTGTCCTTCCATCATTTTTCCTCGGAGGCTCGGGCGCGCGTGCGCGTGTTGGAGTCCCAGGCTCTGGCGCCGGGATCCTCGGCGCGGGCCGAGCTACGGCTGGGATCGCCGGTCGCCGCCGTTCCGGGCGATCGGTTCGTCCTCCGGAGGCTGTCTCCCGTCCAGACCATCGGCGGCGGCGTCGTTCTGGATCCGCTGCCTCCATCCTTGCGCGGGAAGCTCGTGACGGCCGAGGCGCTCGATCAATTTGAGCGAGGCACGCTCTCGGACCGGCTCGTCTCGTGGATCGAAGGCTCGCGGGAACGCGGCGCCGACGAGCACGTGCTCGCCCAACGCGCGGGCGCGTCGGCCCCGGCCGTGCGGGCGGCCCTGGAGCCCGCGATCTCGGAAGGGCGCATTCATGCGCTGCGCCGTTCGCCCGACCGCTACATCTCCGAAGCCGCTCTCGCGCGGCTGGGCGCCCGGGCGGCATCCGAGCTGCAAGCCCTGATCTCCGCCGGCGCCGGAATCGTGGGCGCCTCGCGCAGCACCCTGTTGCAGCGCGTGCTTCCCGGCGCCGAGCCGCGCTGGTCCGAAGCGGTCGAGACGGCCCTCGCCGCGCGCGGAGTGCTCGTGGTTGCGGGCGAAGAAGTCCGACCTCCCGGGCGCGACGACCTCGCCCCGCCCGAGCGCGATCTGTCGGAGCGCATTGCCGCGGTCTTTCGAGAGCGAGGTTTGGATCCGCCGGCGCCCGCCGAAGTGGCGCAGTCCGTGCGGCACCATCCCAAAGTCGTCGAGGGCCTGATTGGATATCTGGTCAAGAAAGGGACTCTCGTGCGGCTGCCGGGCGGCTGGATCATCGCGCGGGATGCGGTCGACGCGGTCGCCGCGCGCCTGCGCGGCTTGGGCAAGCCCTCGCTGGATGTCGCGGAGTTCAAGACGCTGTTCGGATTGACGCGGCGCCTGGCCATTCCGTTGCTCGAGCATCTGGACGCGGTGAAAGTCACGCGCCGCGTCGGGGACCGGCGGGAGATCGTCTAGAGGTCGGCCGCTCGAACGGATTTCGGCTAGGGCCCGATGGCGCGCCGCAGCGCCGCGATCTGCTTGATGTCCGCGGAGTACGAGATCTGCCCCCCCAGCGTCAGCTCGTTCCAACTCTCGACGGGCGCGTTGTTGGTCTGCGCGGGACGCAGAACCCACGCGCTCATGGACTTTCGGAAGTAAGGCATCAGAACCGGGTCGCTGGCCTCGATCGGGATGGCGCGGTCGATGCGGCCCGACACGTCGACGCGGACCCAAAACTTCACCGAGAAAGGCCCCTTATACGAGTCCGCGGTCCAGGGCGTCTTGAGCGGGATCGGAGCGGTGTCCACCTCTTCGATCGGCACGGTCCCGTCGGTCACCGGCGGGGGATGCCGCGATTCGAGCCAGTCGGCGTCTGGGGGCCACGTCAGGGGCGCCGGGATCGGCGTGGTTGCCGTGATCGGCAGGAACGCCATCTGGAGAATCTTGGGCGAATGCGTCTCGACGTAAAGGTCCAGACGGTATGCGCCCCACGTATCCGCAAACTGACCGCCGCGCCGCGCCGGGGTGAATGTCCACCGGGAAAGCGACTTCAGGACCTCCGCCGCAAGGGAGGGAACGGGGTCGCGCTCGCGGCGCACCGCGAGCGCCTTGCCGGCAGTGTCCACGTGCACCGACG
>JBDTXY010000075.1:0-10261 GCA_040005945.1 Acidobacteriota bacterium | reverse complement strand
GGCGTCTCGCGGAGCCGGTCGATCGAGTAGACGGCGTCCTGACGGTTGAAGAACGCCATCTCGTAGTTGCGGGTCATCCAGATCGCGTCCTTGGGGCACGCATCCACGCAGAAGCCGCAGAAGACGCAGCGCATCATGTCGATGTCGAACACCACCGGGTACTTCTCGTAGGCGATCTGCGGATGCTCCCCCGCCACGATCGTGATGCATTCCGCCGGGCAGGCCTGCTGGCACATGAAGCACGCCACGCACTTGAGCGTCCCGTCCTGCCGCGTCTTCAGGATGTGTTTGCCGCGGAAGCGCCCCGAGTAGTTGCGTCGCTGCTCGGGATAGAGGATCGTCGGCATCCCTTTCATGTTGGCCAGATTGCGGAGCAGGTGCCGCAGCGTCACCGCCATGCCCCGGAAGATTTCCGGCAGATAGAGCTTCTGCAGCAATGTCATCTTCTCCGGAATCCGGCGGGAAACGTCGATCACGCCGCTCATCGATCCAGCTCCCCCGCGATGATGTTGAGGGTGCCCAGCGTCGCGACCGCGTCGGAGATGGTGCCGCCAACCACGATCTGTTCGAAGGCCGCCATGTTCGGAAAGCAGGGCGGCCGGACCTTGAGCCGGTACGGGCCGCCGCGGCCGTCGGAAATCGCGTAGAAGCCCAGCTCCCCGTTGGCGCCCTCGATCCACTCGTAGCGTTCGCCCGCCGGGACGCGAATGCCTTCCATGACCAGCTTGAAGTGATAGATCAGCGATTCCATGTCGTGGTAGACGGCGTCCTTGGGAGGCAGCACGACGCGCCAGTCGTCGGAGCTGACCGGGCCGGCCGAGGGGAAGATGTCCAGGGCCTGCCGGATGATCTTGAGCGACTGCCGCATCTCCTCCATGCGCACCAGGTAGCGGGCGAAGTTGTCGCCGTCGAATGCGATGGCCACGTCCCAGTCGAATTTGTCGTAGAAGTCGTAGGGCCGGGCGCGCCGCACGTCGTAGGGAACGCCGGAGGCGCGCAGCATCGGCCCCGTCATCCCCCACCCGATCGCCTGTTCCCTGGTCACCACGCCGGTGCCCGCCAGGCGGCCCCGCACGATGCGGTTGCCGTCGACTAACTTCTCGACGTCCGCCAGGAACTTCGGAATCGACTCCAGCAGCGCCCGGCAGCGCGGGACGAAATCCTCGGGCACGTCGATCGCCAGGCCTCCCACGCGCACGTAAGAGACGGTCAGCCGCGCGCCGCAACACGCCTCGATCAGGTCGTAAATGTTCTCGCGGTTCTGGTAGAGGTAGATGAAGTTGGTCAGCGCGCCGATGTCCACGAGGTTGGCGCCGATGCACACGCAGTGGTCCATGATACGGGAGAACTCGGAGAGAATCGTCCGCACCAGCCGCCCGCGGTCCGGAACTTCCACCCCCAGCATCTTCTCGACCGTCCGCACGTAGCCGACGCCGTTGATCATCGCCGAGACGTAGTTGAGGCGGTCCGCGTAGGGAATGACCTGGTTCCACTGATGCGTCTCCGCCATCTTCTCGAAGCAGCGGTGCAGGTACCCGATGATCGTCTCGGCCCGCACGATCCGCTCTCCGTCCAACCGCGCGACCAAGTGGATGATCCCGTGCGTGGCCGGATGCGACGGGCCGATCGAGATTGTCTGCGTCTCGAAGTGTCCCGCGCGCACGTCGGTTTCCTTGGACCACTCCGGCATCCGCAGGTCTTCCTCGGCGTAAAACCAGCGTTGCCCGGGCGCGTAGTCCTTGCGCAAGGCGTGGCCCACGAACGCGTCGTGGCACAGCAGGCGGTGCAGATTGGGATGTCCCGTGAACGCGACGCCGAAGAGATCGTACGCCTCGCGCTCGAACCAGTTCGCCGCGGGCCAGACGCCCTCGACGCTCGGAACCGTGGGAGAGCCGGCGGCGGCGTCGGGAATCGGCACGCGCACGCGGACGTGCTGGTTGCGCGACAGCGAGTGCAGGTGCACGACCAGCTCGAGGCGCGGGCGGGAGCCCCCGCGGCGGAGGTTGTCCACGCCGCAGAGGTCCAGGAAGAGATCGTACTGACAGCCTTGATCGTCCCTCAGGAAGCGCGCCAGCGCCGGCCAGTCGGCCGGAGCCACCTCGATGGTCGGAAGGTCGCCGTCGAGGACGGCCGCGCGGCTGGCGACCGGCGATTCGGAGATGCGCTCGCGCAGCTTTTCGGTCGCGGGAGACAACACGGGCGCTTGCGCGACCGTCACGCGGGCTGTTCCGCGGCGAACTTGGCGGACCGTGTGTCGCGCGACTTCTCGCCGGAGGCGATCTTCTTCTGGAGCTGCATGATCGCGTAGATCAGCTCCTCGGGAGTGGGAGGGCAGCCGGGCACGTAGACGTCCACGGGAACGATCTCGTCGATCCCCTGCGTGACGTGGTACGCCCGGTAGAACCCCCCCGAGGAGGCGCAGACGCCCATGGAGATGACCCACTTGGGCTCGGGCATCTGATCGTAGATCTTTCGCAGGACCGGCGCCAGCTTGTCGGTGACCGTTCCGGCGACGATCAACAGGTCCGCCTGCCGCGGCGAAAAGCGGACGACTTCGGAGCCGAACCGGGAGATGTCGTAGTGGGCGGCCGCCACCGACATGAACTCGATGCCGCAACAGGCCGTCGCGAAGGGAAAAGGCCACAGGGAGTTCTTGCGGGCCCAGCCGACCATGGTCTCTAAGCGCGTCAGCAGGAAGTCGGTCCCGGTTCCTCCGACGGCGGACGCGGGATGCGCGGACGGATGCGCGGGGAGGGCGGCCTTCTTGCCGAACAGAGCCATCGTGCCGCGATTCTATTGCAACCGGGCGCCCCCGGGTCGAGGGTACCGGAGACCGCTAACCGAAATTGTGGGTGTACGACAGGGTCTTCATGTCCCGCATGCGGTCCAGGTAAACCAGGCCGTTCAAGTGATCGATCTCGTGCTGCAGGACGCGCGCGTGGTATCCGGAGGCCTCGAATTTCACGCGTTTGCCGCCCCGGTCGATCGCGTGGACGCGGATCGTGGAAAAGCGCGGCACCTCGCGGCCCAGCAGGAACGGAACCGAAAGGCAGCCTTCCGAATCGTCTTCGGTTAGCTCTCCGACGGCCTCGTAGTGCGCGTTGAACAGGGCCGTCAACGGAACGTCCGGCTCCCGCCGCTTGCGGGTCTCCGGATGCACCTCGTAGAGGAATACGCGCAGCGGCGTGAAGACCTGCGGCGCGGCGATGCCCGTCCCGTCGTACTCCCGCAGGGTGTCCTCCAGATCCGAGAGGAACGCCTCGTAGTCGCCCCGTCCCACGGCCTTGGGGTCGACGTCCTGCGAGACCGTCCGGAGGGTTTTCACGCCGAGCTTGGCGACTTTCAGGATCATGAGAAGAAGTTATCAGTTATCCGTTGTCAGTCATCAGTCGCAACCGAGAACTGAAAACTGAAAACTGAAAACCGATAACCTTCAAGTGGTGCCCAGGGACGGAATTGAACCGCCGACACAGGGATTTTCAGTCCCTTGCTCTACCAACTGAGCTACCTGGGCATCCGGAGAGAAACCGGAGCGCGGAGTCTAGCGGAATCCCGGTCCGGGGGGCAACGGCGAGACGGTCTACGGCCGTTCGAGTTGGCGGGTGGGCGGACGCGCGCGGTCGACGGCGGCGGGGATTTGGCGCGCCGCGACCGGAAGGCCCACGACGAACAGGTGCCCGTTGTTCTGCGCGTAGATGCGCCCGTCGGGCCCGATCGAGACCGGCGTGTACGCCGCGCCCAACGCGGAGCTCAAGAAGATGCTGTCGCGCAGGCGGCCGTCCGGTCCGACCGCGTAGAGCGAGCCGTCCTCGCTGATGGCGTAGATCACGCCATCCGCGTCGATCGCGGGCTGGTTGACGCACCATTCGAAACCGATTTCGTCGGAAGCCTCGCAGACGATGCCCCCGTTGGACTCCCGAGCGCACGACTGATCGTTCGTGTTCGAGAAGCGCCACTCCGGAACCAGATTCGGATCCAGCGAGGTGATGTCGATTCGCCCGGCCTCCGGGGGACAGGCCTCGCCGCCGCTGCAGTACGGGCCCAGGGCGTAGTGGTTGTCCTTGGTCAGGATGGAATACGTGCCGTCGTGCGCGCGCACCGCCGGCGTGATGTCCCACCCGAAATCGTAGGTCGCCAGCAAGCCACCGGCCGCATCGAACTTGAAGAGATGGCCCCGGGCGTAGTTGTAGCGCGTGTACACCCCGAAGAGAACGGACCCATCGGGCAGGACGACCGGCGAGGATGTCGCCTGGTCGGAGAGCCGGCCGATGGGAGGATCCCCCGTGGCGGGATCGACGCCGCGGGTCGCTCCGGCGCGGCACCCCCCGGGCGAACCACTCGGCGGTATCGTCACGTCGCAGCCGTCGTTGACGAGATTCGCGAACGACGCGCTCCAGGCCGGCGTCAGGTCGGGTCGGACCGCGACGAGGTAGCCGGACCGGTCGTTTTGGTCCGCACGGCTGACCGTGTAGATCGTGCCGTCCGGAGCGATCGCGGGAACGACATTGAGGACGGGGCGCTGCGCTCCGCACGCGCCGAAGATGAACGTCGCCGGGGGCGGCGGCGGCCACGGGGGCGGATCGTGATTTCCGATTCCGAGAGGACACAGATCGTCCGGCCGCGGAGCGGATGGAACCAGGACGGTGAAATCGGCCGTCGCGGTCGAACCATCCGGTGCGATCCGCACCAGCCAACCCTGGCCGGTCGCGGTCACGGCGTTGTAAACGATCGCGCCGTCCTTGTCCGCGGCCAATCCGCCGGCGACGTACCGAGAGGAGTCCAACGCGCCGAACGGATTGATTCGCGTTCCCGCGCCCGTCGCCTTGGAGACGCGGAACACGCTGCCTCCAGAACCCGGAACGTAGATGGCGTCCCCGGCGAGGACCCCCTGAAACACGGGCTCCCAATACGTCAACGGGACGGGCGTCCAGTCCGAAACGAAAACCCATTCGGGTTCCAGACGGCCGCCGTTCCAACGCAGCTTCTGCACGTTCCAGATCTGCGAGAACCAGTTCCCCTGGCCCGTGAAGACGCCGGACTTGAAAATCATGTAGACGTCCGGACCGTCCACCAGAGGCACGGGAAAATGGCCGAGCAGCTCGCCGCCGGTGGCCGCCTTCTCATCCTCTACGAACGGGTCGTAGGCGAAATCGGTCAGGATCGCCTGAAGGGGTTGACCGGCGGCCGAGGCGGCGCCCGTATGCTGCGGATTGTTTCCCCATTGCGGCCAGTCCGGCGGAGGAGATCCGAACCCGACACCCGGAAGGGCCATGAGCAGCCCCATCAAGCAAAGCCGGACCCACCTCTTGCGGGCTTTGCGCCGTCGAGGGATCATGACGGCTCATCATAGGCGCAAGCGCCGAATCGAGGCGGGAATGCTCGCGGAGAAAAACCGGTTTCACGAGAACATGCCATCTCTCTTGCGGTACGCGAGAGCCTTGTGCGTTTTGGTCTTCCTGGCGCCGGGCGCCAGGGCCGCCGCGCAACAGCCGGAGACTCCTTCCGCGACTCCTCCGCCGGCCAATCGGCCGGTCAAGAGTCCCGGCAACGCGGAGTGGGCCGCCAACGCCGATCTCGCCCGGCAGAAGGCGGCCGCGAAACACGAGCTGGTGTATTACGAGTTCGCGACCGCCAAGTGCGACGACTGCCGCCGGATGCAGGCGCTCCTCTACCCGGCCTTCGACTTCGAGGCCCTGCTGATTGGAATGGTCCCTGTCCGGGTTGCGCTGGATTCCGAAGAGGGAAAGCGGCTGGCGGCGCGATACGCGATCGAGGAGGCGCCCTCCGTCTTGATCACGACGCCGGAGGGCCGTTTAGTGTTCCTGATGCGCGGCTTCAAGGACGCGACCGATTTCTACCAGCACGTGCACTCCGACATGCGGGCGTACCGCGAGTTCGCCAAGCGCATTGCGGCCCAGGACGTCGCCACGCTTCCGGCGGAGGAGGCCTATTCCACCGGAAGGATGCTCTTCGGACGGTACGACTACGCCGAGGCCCGGCCGCGCCTGAAGCGCGCCAGCGTCGCTCCCGATGCCAAGCCCGCGATTCGCGAAGCCGCTCTGGAGGGTCTCGCCGCGGCCGAGATGGAGCTCCAGAACCCGGCGCAGGCCCGCAAGACCATCGACCAGCTGATCGGGGCGACGAAGAACGCCGAGACCAAAGAGCGCGCCGAGCTTTTCCGCGCGCAGATCCCTCTGTCCGAGAACAAGCCCGCCGAGGCCCTGGCGCTCTACAAGAAGTTCGAGAAGGACCACCCCAACTCCAAGTACCTCGACAAAGTCCGCGTGTTCATCGCGCGGCTGCAACCCGTCGAGACCCCGAAGTGAAGCGGTGGGCGGCTGTGCCGCTTTGCGCCGCCGCTTCGCTGGCGCTGGCGGCGGCCCCTCCCGATCCCGCGAAACTGCTGACGGTCGGCGCTTCGGTCTCCCCGGGGACGACCGCCGGCCAGGGGACGGTTCGCCTCGACGCCCACCTGGAGGCGGGCTGGCACGTCAATAGCCATCACCCTTCCGAGGACTATCTGATCCCCACGACGGTGAAGATGGATCCGTCTGCGGGCGTGAAATTCGGTGAGCCCCGATATCCCGAAGGCAAGAAACAGAAGTTTGCCTTCTCCGAGACACCGCTGTCGGTCTACGCGGAACGGTTCGTCATCGACGTGCCCGTCGCGTGGAGCGGAGCCGCCCCGCCGCTGTCGGGCGCCGTCGAGTTCCAGGCCTGCAACGACACGCAGTGCCTCGCGCCCGCGACGGTGAAGTTCCGGAGCCAGCCCTCGGCCTCCGCGGCCCCCGCCGCCTCTGCATCGGCCTCCTCGTCCCCCTCGGTCGCCGCGCCGCTGACCGGCGGCGCGATTCCG
Source organism: Acidobacteriota bacterium (assembly GCA_040005945.1). Taxonomy (GTDB): domain Bacteria; phylum Acidobacteriota; class Thermoanaerobaculia; order UBA5066; family Gp7-AA6; genus DAHUXD01. The sequence continues at coordinate 3,405 of JBDTXY010000075.1, read as the reverse complement.
CTCTCGGAGGCGCGCCGCCTGCAGCCCTCGACTGCGGCCGCGGGCTCGTCGCAGGATTTCGGGGACCTGCTCAAGCGCCGGGGACTCCTCGGGGTGCTTTTGCTGCTCTTCGGCTGGGGGCTGGCGCTGAACCTGACGCCGTGCGTGTATCCGGTGATCCCCTTGACCGTCAGCTTTTTCGGAGGCCAGGCGCACGGACAGAGCCGGCGGACGTTTTTGCTCGCGTCCACCTACGTGCTGGGCATGGCCACGATGTACTCGGCCCTGGGGGTCGTCGCGGCGCTTTCGGGACGCCTCTTCGGCGTCGCCCTGCAATCCCCGTGGGTCATCGGAGGCGTCTGCCTCGTTCTGGTGGCGCTGGCGCTCTCGATGTTCGGCCTCTACGACATCCGCATGCCAACCGCCCTCATGCAGAAGGCCGGCGCCCGGCAGGGTTACGCGGGCGCCTATGCCATGGGCTTGCTCGTGGGCGTCGTCGCGGCTCCGTGCGTGGGACCGGTGGTCCTGGGATTGCTGGCCTTCGTCGCCGCCACGCAGGATGCTGCGCTGGGATTTTTGTTTTTCTTCGTGCTCTCCCTGGGCCTGGGCCTCCCCTTTCTCTTCCTGGCCGCGTTCTCCAGCCGCATCGCGGCGCTGCCGCGCGCGGGAGCCTGGATGGAGGGTGTCAAGAAGGTGTTCGGTTGGGTGCTCCTGGCGATGGCCGCCTACTTCCTACGCACGGCGCTGCCTTCCCGACTCGGCGGATGGCTGCTGCCGGCCGTGCTCGCCATCGGCGCCGCCGCGCTGCTCTTCCTGCACGGACATCTGCGCCTGCCGGCGCGAGCGGTCGTGGCCGCGCTGTTCGTGGCCGCCGCGGTGTTCTTCGCGCCCTCCACCGCGGTGCAGGAGCAAGGCCCCAGCTGGCAACCCTACGACGCCGGCAAGATCGCCAGCACCAAGCGGCCAGCCGTCGTGGACTTCTCGGCGTCCTGGTGTCTCCCCTGCCTGGAGCTGGATCGCAAGACCTTCAGCGACGCGCGGGTCCGGGAAGCCCTTTCGCGGCGCGGACTCTTCAAGGCGGACATGACCCGCGCGGCGGACCAGGAAACGGTCGCCCTCGCGCAGGAGTTCCAAATCCTGGGCGTGCCGACCATCATTTTTCTGGATGAGACCGGGCGCGAACGTAAAGAGCTGCGGCTCGTGGGATTCGAGGAGCCCGGGGCCTTTCTGGAGAGGTTGGCGAAAGCGCCGTAGTAGAGCGTAGTTCTCAGTTGTCAGTTGTCAGTTCTCAGTTCTCAGTTCCGAACTGATTACTGATAACTGACCACTGACAACTATGGTGGCAACCGCCCCAACTTCTTCAGCGCCTCTTTGGCAGCCTTGCGCTGGGCCTCGCGCTTGGACGGCCCGGTCCCGACCGAAAACGCCACTCCGTCCCAGAGCAGCTCGACGACGAAGGCCTTCTCGTGATCGGGTCCCGACTCCTCGATGACGTGGTATTCCGGCAACGGCAGGCCCAGGCTCTGCGCGGTCTCCTGCAGCGTGGTCTTGTAATCGTGGAAGGATAGGTCGCCGATGTTGATGCCGTCGACTTCCGGTCCGAAGACCCGCCGCACGAAGCTCGCCGTGGCGGGAAGGCCGCCGTCGAGATAGATCGCTGCAACCACTGCCTCGAAGGCGTCGGCCAAGAGCGACACCTTCTCCGCGCCCCCCGAGCGAGCCTCGCCGGCCCCCATGTGCAGGAACTTGCCGATCTCCAGGGCGCGCCCTTTGGCTCCCAGCATGTTGGAGGAGACCAGGTGCGCCTTGATCTTGGAGAGCGCGCCCTCCTGCAGGCTCGGGAAGGAGTGGAAGATGATTTCGCCGACGACGAAGCCGAGCACCGCGTCGCCCAGGAACTCCAGCCGCTCGTTGTTGGGAGAGCGCGCCTCGCGGTTCTCGTTGCTGAAGGATTTGTGGGTCAGCGCGCGTTCCAACAGCTCTCGCTGCTGGAACGTGTAGCCCAGCCGCTGCTCGAATTCGGAGCCCGCCTCCTCCGCCGCGCCGCTCATGAGCGAGTCAATGGTGCCGGAGGCCGGAGTCGAACCGGCACGGGCCTTTCGGCCCTCGGGATTTTAAGTCCCGTGCGTCTGCCCATTTCGCCACTCCGGCGCGCGAGACGTGAACCCAGAATCAAGAACCGGGAATCGCGTCGAGAACGGGCATCGCGGGAGGACATTTCTCCCGTTTCGGTTCGCGGTTTACGGTTCACGATTTTCGTTCCAATGGAGGCGACGGGCGGATTCGAACCGCCGAATAAAGGTTTTGCAGACCTCTCCCTTAACCACTTGGGTACGTCGCCGTCGCTTCGGCAGGATTCTACCGCAGGCTGCCGCGACGCCGGTTCACCGCGCGGCGTGCGCGTAATCGCGAATCAGCCCCGTCACCACGCCCTGAATGGTGACGTCCCGGGCGTCCACCGTCATCGGTTTCATCGCCGCGTTGGCCGGCTGCAGACGCACCCGAGCCCCTTCCGAGTAGTAGCGCTTGAGCGTGGCCTCTCCCCGAATCAGGGCCACGACGGTTTGCCCGCTCTCCGCCTTCTCGCGGCGCGCGACCACGACGTAGTCCCCGTCCAGGATCCCGTCCTCGATCATCGACTCGCCCCGCACGCGCAGAACGAAATGCTCCCCCTTGCCCAGCATCGACGCAGGAACCTCGATGGACTCCTCGTGCGGGAAGGGTTCGATCGGCCGCCCCGCCGCGACCGAGCCCAAGAGAGGAACCCCCCGCGCGCCGGCCCCGTCCTCGCGCGGAAGGATCCCCCGACTGCGATTCCACTCGCGGGAGAGAGCGCCTTTTTCTTCCAGCCGCTTGAGGTGTTTCTGCACGGTGCCGAAGGAAGAGAGCCGGAAGGTCTCCCGAATCTCGCGCTGCGTGGGGGAGATCCCATGGGTCGTTCGATACGCCCGAATGAAATCCAGAATTTCCTTCTGCCGTTTGGTCAGATTCATTGTTGTCCTAATTAAATTAGGATAATTATCAGTTTGTCAAAAATAAATAAGGCCGAGGGAACCACCGCGGCTGTCCGGGAGGCCTGACCAGACAGCCCATCGGCCTTGCAAATGACTGTAGGCGCAAAAGGGGCGTAAGTCAATCCCAAGCCCTATTTATTTTAGCTGACGTCGATCTCGACCTTTCCCGTCGTCACGTCGTACCAGCCGCCGGAAAGACCCAGGTTGCCCGAGGCCATCAGCGAGCGGATCACCGGGCTGCGGTCGGTGATTTCTTTCATGCTCACCCGGACGTTGCGTTGCCCGACGCCCGTGACGAACGCGTCGTCCTTGGACTTGGCCGCCGGGATGGGACCCACGATCGCCGGCTTGATCTTGGCGAGCAGCTGGGTCAGGTTGCCCAGCTCGACGCCGTCGATGGCACCCTTGACGG
>JBDTXY010000074.1:0-10267 GCA_040005945.1 Acidobacteriota bacterium | reverse complement strand
AGCTCGACTTCGAGATGAGCTTCGTCACCCAGGACGACGTGTTCGCGGCGATCGAGCCGGTGCTGGGCGGCGTGTTCCAGGAATTCGCGGGCTTCAACCGCGAGACTCCGCGCAAGGTGACCGGGTTCCCGTTCCCGCGCATTCCCTATGCCGAGGCGCTGCTGATCTACGGCACCGACAAGCCGGACCTGCGCAACCCGCTCAGGATCTACGATGTCAGCGAGGTCTTCGCGGGCTCGGATTTCAAGGTGTTTGCCGGCATCGTCGCCAAGGGCGGCGTGGTGCGGGCGATCCGTGCCCCCAACGCTTCGACCCAGCCGCGCAGCTTCTTCGACAAGCTCAACAGCTGGGCGCAGGGCGAGGGCAAGCCCGGCCTAGGCTACATCACGCTGGAAGGTGGAGCGGGGAAGGGCCCGATTGCCAAGTTCGTGGCCGACGAGGGCCTGGCCAAGCTCAAGAGCCTGACCGGCGCGGTCTCGCTGGACGCGTCGCGGGGATCGGATGCGGCGTTCGACGCGCGGATCATGGCGGCGCGACCGCATCCCGGCGCGGCGGAGAGCGCCGCCAACCTCCGGGCGCTGCTCCGAGGCAGCGCGATCCGGGAGTCGCATCGCGGCTGCGGAAGGGTGCAGGACAACTATTCCCTGCGTTGCATGCCGCAGGTGCATGGGGCCGCGCGCGACGCCTTCGCGCACGCGCGAGACGTTCTGGAGCGGGAGATCAACAGCGCGACGGACAACCCGCTGATCTTCGCGGGCCGCGGCGACATCATGTCGGGCGGGAACTTCCACGGTGCGCCGGTCGGGCTGGTCCTGGACTACGCCGCCGTGGCGGCGACCGACATGGCCTCGATCTCGGAGCGGCGAATCGAGAAGCTGGTCAACCCGGCTCTCTCGGACTTGCCGGCCTTCCTGGTCGAGGAGGGCGGGATCAACTCCGGTCTGATGATGGCCCAGGTCGCCGCCGCCGCCCTGGTCTCGGAGTGCAAGGTGCTCGCGCACCCGGCCTCCGTCGACTCGATTCCGACGTCGGCGGCCAAGGAGGACCACGTCTCGATGTCTCCGATCGCCGCGCGCAAGCTCGCCGCGATCGTCGAGAACTGGGAGCGCGTCCTGGCGATCGAGCTGCTGACCGCGTTTCAGGCCATGGAGTTTCTCCGGCCCCTGCGATCCTCGGCCCGCATCGAAGGATTGCGCCGGGATTTCCGGCGCGTCGTCCGTCCCTGGAACCGGGACCGGGAGCTCTCCCCGGATCTGGAGAGGGCGCGCGAGTTCCTCTCGGGCGCGGCGATGCAGCGCGCGACCGCGACGCTCCGATGACTTCGGCGGCCGGCCGGCGCGCCGACCGCTCGCGACTATAATCTCCGCCATGCCCGTCACCGTGGCATCCGGCCCCCGAACGGTCCGCGCGGCACGCGGCACCGAGATTCGCTGTCTGGGTTGGGCGCAGGAAGCCGCGCTCCGGATGCTCGAAAACAATCTGGACCCGGAGGTCGCCGAAAAGCCCGACGAGCTGATCGTCTACGGCGGAACCGGGCGGGCGGCGCGCAGCTGGGAATGCTTCGACTCCATCGTCGAGACGCTCAGGCGCCTGCGCTCCAACGAAACCATGCTCGTGCAGTCGGGCAAGGCCGTCGGCGTCTTCGAGACCCACGAAGACGCTCCGCGGGTCCTGATCTCCAACGCGATGCTCGTGCCCGCCTGGGCCACGGGCGAGGAGTTCCGGCGGCTGGAGGGGCTGGGCCTGACCATGTACGGGCAGATGACGGCGGGCTCCTGGATCTACATCGGCAGCCAGGGGATCGTGCAGGGGACCTACGAGACCTTCGCCGCGGCCGCGGCCCGCGAGTTCGGCGGGAGCCTCAAGGGCCGGCTGGTGGTGACGGCCGGGCTGGGCGGAATGGGCGGAGCGCAGCCGCTGGCCGCGACGATGGCCGGGGCGGTCGCCCTGGTCGCCGAGGTGGATCCGGACCGGATCGAAAAACGGCTGCGGACCCGCTATCTCGACGAGAGGGAAACGGATCTGGACAAGGCCATCGATCGCGCCCTAGCGGCGGTCGCGGCGGAAAAGGCGGTCTCGATCGGCGTCCAGGTCAACGCCGTCGACCTGCTGGAACGGTTGATCGCCCGCGGCGTCCTTCCCGATCTCGTGACCGATCAGACCTCCTCCCACGACGAGTTGAACGGATATGTGCCCCGCGGGGGCTCGCTCGCGGAGATGACGCGTCTTCGCCAGAGCGATCCGGCCCGGTACATCGAGCGCTCCTACCAGACCATGGCCGATCACGTCCGCGCGATGCTCGAGTTGAAGCGCCGCGGCGCGATCGTCTTCGACTACGGCAACAACTTGCGGGGACAGGCTCAGAAGGCGGGCGTCGCGGACGCCTTCGCGATCGGCGGGTTCGTCCCCCTCTACATCCGGCCGCTCTTCTGCGAAGGCAAGGGCCCCTTCCGCTGGGCCGCTCTCTCCGGCGATCCCAACGACATCCGGGAAACCGACCGCGTTCTGCTCGAGCTCTTCCCCCAGGATGCCGCGCTTCGCCAGTGGCTCACGCTGGCGCAGGAGCGGATCGCCTTCCAGGGCCTCCCGGCACGGATCTGCTGGCTGGGCTACGGCGAGCGGCACCGCGCCGGGTTGCGCTTCAACGAGCTCGTCCGAGAGGGAAGAGTCAAAGCGCCGATCGTCATCGGACGAGACCACTTGGACGCGGGCTCGGTCGCCTCGCCCAATCGCGAGACCGAGGCGATGCGGGACGGCTCCGACGCCATTGCGGACTGGCCGATCTTGAACGCGCTGATCAACACCGCGGCGGGAGCCAGCTGGGTCTCGGTCCATCACGGCGGGGGAGTCGGGATCGGCTATTCGATCCACGCCGGCATGGTGGTGGTCGCCGATGGCACGAAGGAGGCCGACCGCCGGCTGGCGCGCGTTCTCAAGAGCGATCCGGGCACCGGGGTCATGCGGCATGCCGACGCGGGCTACCCGGAGGCAATCGCGGCGGCCAGAGAGCGGGGAGTGGACCTGCCTTTCCTGGGCTGATCCGCGCAGGGGCTGACCGTGCGACGCCGGGCGCTCTTCTTCGCAGTCGTGCTCGCCGCGCCGCCCCTGCTCTGGCTGGACGGCTGGATCCAGCTCCCGCGATCCGCCCGCAGCGCGCGGCCCCCCGAGGAGGTCGGCCGTGCGCTCTCGGAGGTGGGTGCGGACCTGGCCCGCCGCGCCAGCGCGCTGGCCGCCAATCCCGAGGTCGCGCGATCGATGGAGGGCGGGGGAATCGCCGTCCGGCGGCAGAGTCTGTTCACGGCGGCGCGCGAGGCCATGCAGGGCGCCGCGCCCGGAACCTGGATCGCCCTGGCCGATCGCCGCGGCGACGTCCACGCGTGGTGGGGAGATGCGCCCGCGCAGGTCGTGGAAGCGCGTCCTCCCGGAACCCTGGGAGTGCGTTGGTCGGCCACGCGCCTGGAGCTGCTCCATTGGCGCGTCGCGGGCAGCGGCCAGTTTGCCGGGCTGATCTACGCGGCGCGATCGTTGCCGGTCGAAGCCCCCGGATTCGGGCGCGCCTTGAACTTGGGGGGCGAGGCGCTCAATTGGGAGCCCGTCGACGCGGGGCAGGGGGTTCCGGTCCTGACCATGCCGGGCGGAGAGCCGCTCGTGGCCGCGCGGCGGCCCGACCTTCCGATCGCGCAAGACGCGCGCGGGCGCGCCGCCGCCCTCGCGCTGGTGCTGGCCGCGAGCCTCTTTCTCCTGTCGGGGCGGACGGACGCGATCTCAGTCGGCGTCGGGTTAGGAATCGCGCTTCTCGCCACGCTGGTGTCCGTGCGGATCGGAGCCGAGAACTCTCTGACTTCACCGAACGTCTGGATTCCGGCTCTGGGAGTGGCTTGCCTGCCGGCGGGGATCGGGCGCCTGGGCAAGCCCGACGCGAACCGGCACCGGGTGCTTCTGATCCTGGCGGGCTACGGCTTGCTGGCGCTGACCTTCTTCGGGGCGCGGCGGGTCCCTTTTCCCGACCTGGGCGCCCGGTTGCCTATCTGGAGCGCCACGTTCCTGGCGCTGTTCGGCCTGACGGCCTTAGTGGCCGCGGCCCTGGCGGTGGGAGCCGCGGCGGCGCCGGCGACGCCCCGGCGGGGATGGACCGGCTTTGCGCTGAGCACGACCGCGTTCGCCGTGGTGCTGAGCCTGGCGCTGGTTTCGGATTCGCCGATGTTTCCGGTGGCCGTGGGGCTGGCGGCCACGATCTGCTACGAACTGTGCCGGCGCGCGATCGCGGCCGCGACCCCGAACTCCGCGCCGGGATGGTTTCGTCTGCTCGCCGCGGCGATGTTGCTCTTCGTCTTGATCGCCGCGCCGAACCACGAGCACGAGCGCGCCGCCGCCGCATTTCGCTCGGCCTCCGCGATCCGGCTGCCCGAGGCGGATCGCATTTCGACCAGCGCCGCCGTCGCGGCCCGCCGCGCGGTCGAGCGCGTTGGGCAGTTCGATCTGGCCCGCGAGCTGCCGGCGCCGCTGTCCGGACTGGATCTCTCGGATCTCGCGTATCGGCTATGGCGAGAGGGTCAAACTCAGTCACCCCCCTCGGCGCTGATCGCTTACGAGGTGTTCGATGGGACCGGACTCCTGCGCAGCCGGTTCTCCCTGATCCCCGCCAGCGAAGGCACGGTGGAATCGCCGGGCGGAATTCGGATCGAACGGCATGAGGTCGCGGTGGTCAAACTCCCGGCCGTGCTCCGAGAGGGCGGCCACCCATGGGGCCGGGCGGTCGTGTCGGTCGCCGACTGGCCCAGCTGGGATCCCCTCCCGCCGCGGCTGGAAGTCTACCGGCGCTTGGTCGGCGCGGAGGCGCCGGGGTCGTCCCAGCCGCGCCCCGTGCTGGCGTCCTACGGCCCCGACGGGACCAAGCGCGAGGAAGGACCCGACGTCACAGCAGCCACGCTGGCGAGGGTCCGCGAGGCCGGCAAGCCGATGCGCTTGAAGCTGCGTTATCGCGGCGAGCAGCTCCGGGGCGAGCTGCGGCCGCTGCCCGACGGATTCGAGCTGGTCGCCATCCCGGGGCCCGACTTTCTCCAGCGGCTTTTGACCGCGGCGCTGCTCCTGCCCCCGGCCGCCGCGCTCTATCTGGCCAGCGGCCTGATCCTGTTGTGGAGGTTCGCCACCACGCGCCGCAAGATCCGCGACTTGATCCCGCGCGGGGCGCGCACGTTCCGGGGACGCCTGATCGCGCTCTTCGTTCTCTCGGTCATGATTCCGCTGCTGGCGGTGACCTCGTACCTGCGCTCCTCCATCGCGGTGCGGACCGGCCAGAACACGCAGGATCACGCCCGCTCCGGGTTGGAGACGGCGCGCCGGGTGCTCGACGACTACCTCCCGTCGGCCGCGGCCCAGGGGAGGCTCAATCTCCTGGATGATTCCCTGCTGTCGTGGCTGGCCAACGCCGTGGGCTACGACCTGTCGGTGTTTTCGCCCGAGGCGAGGCTGGTCGCCACCTCCCGCCGCGATCTCTACGCCGCGGGGCTGCTACCGGAGCGCGCCTCCGGGCCGGCGTACGCGGCGATCGGCCTGGGGGGCGCGCGGCTGCGCTCGGACACGCGCGTGCTCGCGGGCAGCGGGTTCGAAGGGATGACCACGGCGCTCTCGTCGGTTCCGGGTGTCCCGGGGGTCCGCAGTCCCGTGCTCCTCGAGCTGCTGCTCCTGCCGCAGCAGCGCGTGGCGGAAGCGGATGCGGCGCAGCTGACGGCGGCGTTCTCCGCGTTTAGCCTGCTCGTGTTCTTGGTCTCGGCGGCCGTGGCCGCTCGCCTCGCGGTGCGCGTGGCCAAGCCCGTGGCGGATCTGGTGGAGGGAACGCGCGCCGTGGCGCGGGGAGACTTCACGCCCCAGCTGGCCGAGCCGCCTGATGAAGAGCTCAGAGAATTGGTGCGCGCATTCCTTTTCATGTCCCGCAGCCTCAAGGAGCAGACCAACGCGTTGTCGCGCGAAAAGGAGCGGCTCGCGACGCTGCTGGCCCAGTTGACCGCGGGCGTCGTGGCGTACGGCGAGGACGGGGGCGTCTTGCTGGCCAACCCGGCGGCCGCGGCGCTGGGTGGCGGCCGGTCGGACGGCGCGACGCTGGTTGACGTGTTCCCCGGAGAAACCATGAAGCCGGTTCGGGACCTTTTGGAGCGCTACGGCTCGGAACACGTCTCCGAAGACCTCGAGCCTCGGCCCGGCGAGCGGTGGCGCGTCGTGACCGTTCCGCTGCCCCTGGGCGGCTCGGGTGTCCGGATGGCCGTCATCGAGGACGTTTCGGACGTCGTTCGCTCCAACCGTTTGGCCGCATGGGCGGAGATGGCGCGAATCATCGCGCACGAGATCAAGAATCCATTGACTCCCATCCGCCTGTCGGTCGAACATCTTCGAGAGGTCTGGAGGCGAAAGTCTCCGGAATTCGACCGCGTGCTCGAAGATTGCGTGAACAACGTCCTGCGTCAGACCGAGGAGCTCCGGCGCTCGGCGGCGGAGTTCTCGGATTACGCGCGCCTCCCGCGGCCCGAGATGCGCCCGACGGACATCGGGGCGCTCCTGCGCGAGTCCGTCGCCGCGTACGCGGGCGCTCCCGGCATCGCGTGGGTCGTGGACGCCGACTCCGGGCTTTTCGCGGACGGGGACGCCCGGCTGCTCTCGCGGGTGCTTTCCAACCTGATCGGCAATTCGGTCGAAGCGCTGCGCGGCGGCGGGGAGATTCGCGCCTCGGCGGCGCGCCGGGATGGACAGATCGCCGTGACCGTCGAAGACGACGGGCCCGGAGTGCCCCCGGCGATTCTGGCGCGGCTGTTCGATCCCTATTTTTCGGCCAAGAGCGGTGGCACGGGCCTCGGCCTGGCGATCGCGAAGAAGATCGTGGAAGAGCACGGCGGGTCGATCGGGGCCTCAAATCGTTCGACCCGCGGGCTGCGCGTGCGCTTCGAGCTGCCGGTATCCTTTACAGAGAGGATGGCTTGATGAAGAGACTCCCGCAGGTCCTGCTCGCCCTGGCCGTCGCCGTCGCCGTCGGAGCCGGTTGCCGGAAGTCCCCGGCGGCGAACGCGGGATCGACAAAGGCCCCCAAGGGCGACGCGATATGGCTGGCGGATCCGGCCGCGGCCGGCGAACCGGGCCTCGAGGACGCGTTGCGGCGCATCGGAGCCGTGGCGCTGTTTCTCCCGGCCGGCGAGGTCGGTTTCGAGGGCGGGCGCTGGAGCCTGCACCCGGATCCGCCTCCGCCCAGGCGGATGGAGCGATCGCCCGTGGTGCTGGTCCTGCGCGCCGGGACGGGAATGTCCGGAGCCTTCTCCAATGAGGAAGGCGTGGAGGTTTCGACGATGGCGCGGGTGATCGGCTCCGCGCTGACGCGCCTCTCCGGAGCCGGCGGCCCCTACGGACGCGTCATCGGCGTGCACCTGGACTTTCCGTTCTCGCCCGCCGGCGCGCCGCGATACGCCGCGCTGCTGACGGCGCTGCGCGCGGGGCTGGCGCCGGGCACGTTCATCTCGATCTCGGTCCTGGCCCCGCCCGCGGCGGATTCCGACCGCCAGAAGGTCTCTGCGCTCCTGGACGCCGCGGACGCCTCGGTCGCGTTCGTCTTCCGAGACGGGGAGCGGTCCGATCCCGCGGCGATCGATTCGCTGCGCCATCCGTGGTGGGCGGCGTTCGGCACGGCGGGCCACGGGATCCTCTTTCCGGCCGACGGCAAGGCCAACGAGAACGTGGCCGAACAGTTCCTGGATCCGCTCTCGGGCAATCCGCGGGTGGATCTCGAGAACGATCTCTCGGACAACGACGCGGCCGTGTCCGCTTTTCACGCGAGGGCGCGGGATGCCGTGCGCCTGGACGGCCTCGCCTTGAACCGCGGGGACCTCATCACGTTCCGCCTTCCGTCCCAGGCGGAGCTGCTGTTCCAGCTGGGCTCGGCCCTCGCGGGCAAGCGATACGCGCTCGGGCGCGTGGTCCAGTTCGAAGGGGCCTCCGACGCGCAGCGCACGCTCCCGCTCAGCGCGTTCGAGGATGTCCTCCTGGGCCGGAGCCTCTCGCCGGAGCTGGAGGTGGAGGCGCGGCCGGGGCCGAAAAATGCGGTGTCCGTCGGAGCGATCAATCGCTCGTCACATGCGTCCATCGTGTCCCGCGTCTCCAACTGGATCGAGGTCGACCTGGGGCCGGCGCGCCCGGCCGACGTGTCCCTCGGCGGATTCGACCGCTACGAGGTCTACGACACCAACGGCAAGCCGGTGAGCCCGGGCCGCGCCAGCCGCGTCCGGTTTTTCGAGACGCTCATCGCGCCCGGCGAAACGATCGCCCCGGCGCGGATCGCGGTGCGGGGGGCGCTGCCCAAGGATTGTTGCCGGCACCGGCTCCGGTTCATCTCGGCGGCGGGACCCGAGCTCGCGGTCGATTGGTCTTCACCGCCCCCGCCGCCGACTCCGACCGCGCGGCCGAAGAAGAAGCGTTAGGTCGGGCGAGGGGCGGCGGCCGACCCGTCCTTGCGGCGGAACAGCCCGATCAGCTTTCCGAGGGGGCCCGAGCCCACGAAGACGATCGCCATCGAGGCCAGAGCCAGCTCGGGCCGAACCGTCACGAAGGCGATGATCAGGGCGATGGCGGGGATGATCCAGCCCGGACGCCTGCGCCGCAGGTCGAGGTCCTTGAAGGACCGATAGCGAATCGTCGAGATCATCAAGTACGAGAGCATGATCGTGAGCCCGAGCAGGCCGCCCATCCAGACGCGGGAGACCAGCCGCTCCGGCGTGGCCAGGACGATCGTCGCGATCGAGCCGGCGGCGGCCGGGATCGGAAGCCCCACGAAGTAGCGCTTGTCCACCACGTGGGTCTGGATGTTGAAGCGGGCCAGACGCATCGAGCCGCCGACCACGAAGAGAAACGAGACCATCCATCCCAGCCGGTGAAAATCCGACAGGCCCCACGAGTACGCGAGCACGGCCGGGGCCACGCCGAAGGAGACCAGGTCCGCCATCGAGTCGTATTGCTCGCCGAACGCGGAGGTCGAATGGGTCAGGCGGGCGATGCGTCCGTCCAAAGCGTCCAGAACCCCGGCGGCGATGATGAGCAGGGCCGCGACTTCAAACGTGCCGCGGATCGAGCACCACACCGAGAGGTAGCCGCAGAAGAGATTCCCGACGGTGAACAGCGTCGGAAGGATGAACAGGCCCCGCGACAACCGCTCGCGGGTCAATCGCGCCACGTTACCCGCCCTGAGGCCAGCGCGCGACGGGCGTGCGGCCGGCCTTGACGCGATCGCCGTCCTTGACCAGCACCTCCGCGCCGTCCGGAAGGAACAGGTCCACCCGGGACCCGAACTTGATCATGCCGATCCGCTGGCCGCGGCGCAGCTCGTCGCCCAGGCGCGGGTAGAAGACGATCCGCCGGGCCAGGGCGCCGGTGATCTGCTTGAAGATTAAATGGCCGCCGGGCCTGGCCAGGGAGATCCGGTTTTGCTCGTTCCCGATGGAGGCCTTGTCGGAGAAGGCCGCGTCCATCCGTCCGGGCACGTAGGCGTAATCCTCCAACGTTCCCGAGATCGGGGCGCGATTGACGTGGCAGTTGAACACGGACATGAAGATCGAGAGCCGGCGCCGGGCTCCCGGCGGGGCCTCGGGCGCCTCCGTGATGGAAAGCACGGTGCCGTCCGCGGGAGAGACGACCGTGTCCTCGCCGCCCTCGGGAGCACGCTCCGGGTCGCGGAAGAACTGAATCAGGAAAAGCGTGGCGGCGAGCAGGACGATCGCCACGACGGTGTGACCGGACCAGGCGGCGATCCCACCGGCCGCCAGCGGTGGAAGGATGAATACCCAGCCCTCCCGGGCGATGGGGACCCTCAGCTGGCGACCTCGCGATTGTGCCGGACGATCGCTTCCATCTGGTCTTTCAGGAGCAGCTTCTCTTTCTTGAGTCGCTTCTCTTCGAATTCTTCTTCTTCGGAAAGATGCGACTTGGCCGCCAGCACCGAGAGCCGCTCCTCGTGGTCGCGGTGCGCGTCGTGCAGGCGGCGGTACTCCGGATCCGAATCGCTCGAAGCCTCCGCGTTCCCGTATGACATCGGGTCAAACCTCCTAATTTTTGTTTCGGGGAAAGAGGCGGGGCGGAACACGGCCCAAGTCTAATCCCGGGACCGAAGGCTTTCAACCTCGCTCAAGAGCCCCCAGAAAGCGCCAGAATCAGGACGAAGGCGTCTTCCCCGTCCTGGTAATAGCAGCGCCTCCGGTAGGCCTCGGTGAACCCGTAGGAGCGGTAAAACTGGCGCGCC